>NZ_JBSQBC010000013.1:0-20880 GCF_053851675.1 Mycoplasma sp. 1781 | reverse complement strand
CTTTCAATAAACAACTGCCTTCTTGATAGTAAAATCACTAGAAAAAGCTAAAAAGCGCCCTGTTTTAGACGATATTCGTTCATATATATATATATATATAATTTGAGATTATTAGTATGCTAAAAACTAATAAATAGAATCAATTAATAAAAATGTTTAGGGCGGTATTTAATAATGAGAAGAAGTAAGGGTACATTAGCATTGTGTTTAGGATTGTCAACAGGGCTGGTGGTCGCAGGTATTTCAGCATTTATCTATGCACGTTATAACAAGAATAAATCAATTGCACAAAAAACAGAAGATATATCTAAATATAACATAATTATTTCGCAAAAACAAAAGCAGTTAAAAGAAGCTAAAAAAGCATTGCTATATATCAAAAAAGAACAAAAAAATTCTAAAAATAAGTTTGCAGAGATAATGAAAAATATCGAGAATCTTGAAGCAAAAAATAGTGAGTCTAGGATTAAGTTAGAAGAAATCAAAAATGAACAAATAAAGCTAGAAGCGGAATTTGCGAGTTTAATAAAAGCATATGATGAAGCTAAAAAGGAATTAGAAATAGCAAAACAAGAACATAAAAAAATTCAATCAAATTTTGATTTTGCAAATAAGATTTTTATTGAAAAATCAGAAAAATTGTTATCAAAAACTAGTGAATTAGAAAAAGCTAAAAAAATATTGGCTGATGCTAAAACAGATATTGAATATGCCAAAAAATCAATTTCAAATATCGAAAGTGATATTAATAAAAAAAGTATGGAATTGAGCAACAAGCAACAAGCTAAAGATAAAATATCGCATGATCTTGAAGTAGCTAAACAAAAAGAAAAACAGGCATCAGAATTACTTAAACAAGCAGAACAAGATTTTGATCTAAAAAATAATGCCTTGCAAACATTAAAGAACGAGTTAGAAGGTTTAAAAAAACAACAAAATTCAGCAGAAGCTAGCTATAGCCAAGCTAAGAAAAAAATGGATTTTTTAAATGCGGAAGTTATAGAAAAAGAAAAACTCTTAGATCAAGCTAAAGAACAATTACAATTAAAAAGTGAAGATGTTAATTTAAAACAACAAGCTCTTGATATTGCAACCAGAGAATTAAATGAGGCAAGTGCCATAAAAGAAGAGGCTTCAAATAAATTAAAAAAGGTACAACAAGCATTACAACAAAGTAGTGATAATTTAGTGCAAAAATCTCGCGAGGTAGATCTAGCATTAAGAGCTGTTGATGAAGCCAAAAAAGAAAAAAATAATGCTCA
The DNA here is from genome assembly GCF_053851675.1 of Mycoplasma sp. 1781. Lineage (NCBI taxonomy): Bacteria > Bacillati > Mycoplasmatota > Mollicutes > Mycoplasmatales > Mycoplasmataceae > Mycoplasma > Mycoplasma sp. 1781. The sequence continues at coordinate 19,618 of NZ_JBSQBC010000013.1, read as the reverse complement.
AACTAAACTAAATAAAACCAAAGAAACACTAAAAGAAAAAGAAAATGATTTAAAAGCTAAAAATGAAGCTAAGCAACAAAAACATGAAGAAAAACAAGATGCTGAATTACAAAAGAAAAAATTATCTGATGCTTATGATGATTCTGTTTTAAAAGAAGCCGAATTGCAAAGAGAACTAGAATCAAAAAAAGATGAATTGAAATTATTATCAGAACAACATACTGAATTAAGTAACAAAACTAAAGAAGTTGAACAAGAAATTCAAAATATATCAAATGAAATAATATCATTAACACAAAAGCTTAAAGATGCAAAAAAAGTTTTAGAAACAAAGCAACAAAAACTAAAAGAATTAGAAAATGCTTTGCCCAATGCGAATAGGGAATTAGAACAGGCTAGAAATAAAGAAACACAAGCAATAAAAAACCAAAAAGAAGCTGATCAAAAATTGCAAAATGCGCAAAATGATTTGCAAACAAAGAATAGTGAAAAAGCGGTAGCTGAATCTGAATTACAAAAAGCTAAAGATAAAGAAAAAGAATCAAAAACTGAATTAGATAATAAGAAAAGCGAGTTAGCTTTGAAACAAGAAATTAAAAATAAGGCAAATGTTGAAAAGCAAGAAGCAGAAGGAAAACAATCTCAAATTGAACAGAAAATCTCAAGTCTTGAAGAAGATTTTGCCAAAAAGAGCGAGAAGGAACAAAATGCTGCAAGAGATTATCAGCAAGCCGAGGAAGCATTTCAACAAGCGCAACAAACATTATTAGAGGAACAAAGAAAAAGTGATGAACTTAGAGAAAAAACAGAAAAAGCAACAGAAGAAAAAGATAAAAATAATACTGAATTAAGACAATTAAGAAGTGAAAAAGAGAAAATAGATCAGCAACTTAAAAAAAATCAAGAGGACTCAAAAAGACAAAACCAGAAATTAAACGAAAAAAGGGATAAATTGTCTAATTTAGAAGGTGAAGTTTCATCACTTAATCAAGTAATAGATAAAAATAAAGAAGAAATTGTTGAAGAAAGTAAAAAATACTATACCCCTTATGGCGGTGATTATTATAGTTATGAAGAGCTAGAAAAAATCGTAAAACTCTTCCAAATTTATAATTTTGGCAATGATGATGATGATTCTTGACTGTATGATCTTGCTCAAGCTCAATATGATGAGATAAAAGAAAAATATCCAGATATTTTTGAGTTTGCCCAGCCTTATTTAGATACATGAAGACATTATAATACTTCTATGTCTGATGCTACTGCAGACAATTGGGTAGAAATATATAAAGAAACTTCAAATTTGTTTCCTGATATTCATAAAAAGCAAGATGAGGTGGCTAAAAAACAAAAAGAAATTGAAACAACTAAACAAGAACTTGCGCAAAATCAACAAGACATTGATAGAATAAATGATGAAAATAAACAATTAAATCAAAGGCTTGCCAACTCTAAATTTGACGAAAAAATAATTGCCAAACAAAGCGAATTTGATGATGCAAATAAAAAATATGATGAACTTAATAAACAATATGTGGCAACATTTAAAACAATCGATGCAGCTAAGAAAAACTTAAAGACTAAGGAAGAAGTTAAAAATAATTTAATGCCACAAAAAGAACAAGCTATCTCCGAAAAAGCAATGGCTGAGCAAAAACTTGCGGAAGCTAAAAAGCAATTAGAAACTGCCAAGCAAGAAGTTGCAAATAAAGATAAACTATTGCAAAAAGCAAATCAAGATTTTTCACATACTGAAGAAGTAAAAAATAGCGCTGAAATGAAGTATAATCAAGCACAATCTGATTTGTTAAAAAACAAAAAACTCTTAGAAACCAAGGTTAGCGAAGTAGAAACTGCTTCGCAAAATGAAACTAGATTGCAACAAGAAAAAAATAAAGCTGATCAAAAATTAGAACAAGCTCGAAAAGATTTTCAAACCAAGAATACTGAATTGCAAACCAAGCAAGAACAGCTAAAAATAGCGCAACAAGAATTCGAAGCAGCAAAACTCGCAGAGCAAGAAGCACAAAAATCTTTAGATAATGCTAATGAAAAAAAGAACAATAAACTTGCCGAAGAAAATGAATTGCAATCGCAAACACAAAGTAAATTAAAAGAAAAAACTAATAAAGAAGAAGAAATTAAAAATGCTGAATCTAATCTTAGCCAATTACAAAAACAAAAAGAAATAAATAATAGCAATTTAGAAGCCCAAACACAAAAAATAAATGAGTTAACTAGTGATCTAAATCGCTTAACAAATGAAGTAGAAAAAGTCAAACAAGAACTAGATGAAGCAAAAAATAGCAATGATCAAGCAATGGCTGAATATGAAGAAAAACTTGCAAATGAATCATTAAAAATAGAAGAATTAGACCAAAAGAAAAAGCTAAAACAAGAAGTTGAAAATCAAAATCAAAATGATCTCAGAAATAAAGAAGAAACTCAAAAAATATTAGAAGGTGCTAACAAGGAATTTATATCAAAACAAGAAATTAAGGATCAAAAAACAAAAGATTTAGAAGAGTCTAAAAAAATAGAAAAAAGCGTGCAACAAGCAGAAGCAAAGGCACAACAGGATTTAGATGTTTCATTAGAAAAGCAAGATAAGGCTTATGAATTGTTTGAATATGCTAAGATAGAATTAAATAATAAAAATAAAGAAGTGCAATGAAAACAAGAAGCTTATAATAATCAAGAAAAACTATTTATTGATGCTAAAGAAAAGAAAAATAATGCTAGCAAAAGCTTAAAAAACGCAAAGCAAAAGGTTGCAGAGGATAGTAATAATTTAAACACTAAGATTGTTGAAATTGAAGAAGTTGAAAAATTACTAAATGAATTAGAAACAAATAAGAAACAAGTATTGCAAAGACTTGAATTAGCAAATAAGAACGTAGTTGAAAAAACAAAATTATTTAGTTCTATTGAAAATGAAAAAAATCTAGCCCTACAACAAAAGCATGCTTCAGAATTTGCTAAATTAGGTCTCGAAAAGCAACTTAATAAATCTGAGAAAAATCTTGAATCTAATAAACAAAGTCTTTTAAATAAAAATGAAGAATTAAAGAAGAATAAGCATCAACTTCAAGAAAAAATAAGCCAAGCTAATGATATTAGTGAGGAAATTAGTAATATCAATAATATCATTCAAAAAGAGTTGAAAAATAAAGAAAATGTAGGCCAAACTCTAAGTACTACAAATAAAGAACTTGCCAAGAAAAAGAAAGAAATTTCAGATTTAATAGACGAGATAAATAAATTAAAGCAAATATTATCTAATCTTAGTGAATCTAAATAAAAATAAATATAATATGCCGTTACAAAAAAAGCTTTTACCCATATAAAGAGGTTTGAGCTTTTTGTTTTGTTTAAATAAAAAAACTCAAGTTAAAATACTCGAGTTTACTACTAGTCATGTTTGATTAAATAATCAACTAATGATATGGCTGCCCTTGTTAGATTCGAACTAACGGATGGCGGTACCAAAAACCGCTGCCTTTCCACTTGGCTAAAGGGCAAAATGGTGGAGGGGGAGGGATTCGAACCCCCGAACCGTGAGGAAGTGGGTTACAGCCACCCGCGTTTGGCCGCTTCGCTACCCCTCCAATTTACATTAGCAAGTTAAATTATATTATAAAAAAAATTATTTGTTAAAAAATAAAAAATAAATTCATTATCTTGTTACCCAGTTTGTGGTGTTTTATATAAAAAAAGTTTAAAAAAATTACAAAAAAAATGTTTTTGGTATAATAAATTAGCAACTATGCAAAGAAGCATAAGGTTACGATATACCGAGCTTAGTTGTTCATCTTGGTTATCGAGAACTTATGCGGAGTGCTTCATATAATGAAGAAGGAGAACAAACAATGGCAAAATTAGAAATTAAAATCAAAGCCTTTGAAGCTAGTTTAGTAGATGATGCTGCTAAAAAGGTTATACTTCTAGCGAAAGCTGAGAAGGCTATGGTAAGTGGTCCAATTCCTCTACCTACAAGAAAAGAAATTGTTACCATTTTAAGATCTGTTCATGTTAACAAAAAATCTCGTGAACAATTCGAAAGCAGAACTCATAAACGTCTAATTGTTTTGTCAAATGTTAGCGAAACACTAATTGATAAAGCAAAAAGACTTGAATTGCCTGCTGGTGTTCAAATTAGCGTTAAATCTGTAGCATAATACAGATATTATTTTTTTTAAAATATATACGTATATGTGGCACCGATTTTTTAAAAAAATGAAAGGATAAAAATGAAAGGAATCTTAGGAAGAAAAGTTGGAATGACTCAACTATTCACTAGCGAAGGTAAGTTAATACCTGTAACTATTGTTGAAGTTAAACCAAATGTTGTTACCAAAATTTTAACCGAAGAAAAAAACGGTTATATTGCAACACAACTTAGTTTAGAAGATAAGAAAAAATCTCAAATTAAGAAACCTGAAGTAAATTATTTCAAGCAAGCAAATACAACACCTAAGCGATTCGTAAAAGAAATCCGTAATATGGCCGGATTTAACTTAGGTGAAACATTAGATGCCTCAATTTTTGAAGGCGGAGATGTGGTTGATGTTACGGCTATTTCAAAAGGAAAAGGTTTTGCCGGAACCATTAAGAGATGAAACCAACATATTGGTCCTAAATCACATGGTGGTGGTGGTGGTTCGCAACCTATAAGACAAACCGGTTCTATTGGTGATATATCTGGTAATAGAGTTTGAAAAGGTATGACAATGCCTGGTCACCTTGGAGCTGAACAAGTTACAATTCAAAATTTAGAAATTGTAAAAACTGAAGCAGAAAATAACTTATTAATTATTAAAGGCAGTGTTCCTGGAGCAAAAGGCGCTTTGTTGGTTATTAAAAATGCTAAGAAATCAGTTCAAAAGAAAGCTGAAATTAAATTAGTTAATTTAAAAGAAACATTAGCAAAGAATGAAATTTTTGAACAAGCTAAGAAATATAATCTTGAATTAAATATGGATATGTCATTAAACGAAATGAAGAAAGCTCTTGAAGAAGCTACAGAAGGGGATAAATAATTATGTCTACAATTGTTGATAAATACTATATCTCAGAAAAGTTCGATAAAGACCGAAACATATCATTTAATTTCAAAAAAGCAAAAGAAAAAGTTTCAGGAAATTTTGCTGAATTTATTGATGCCGTTAATGAATTCATTAATGTTAGCGAAAAATCTAAGAATAGTACTAGAGTATGATTTCACCGTAATGGAGCATATAGTGGTAGTGTTGATGTAGAAAAGGCTAGAATTATTGCTAACAGAGTTATTGAAGCTAAAGTTGAAAGCAAGGATGCTATCGAGTTTATTGAAAAAGAAAATTTAGTTGATAAACCAGCATCACCAGCTAAAAAAATGGAAGAAAGTGATTTTGAATTGCCAAAGAGTGTGTTTGGATTAGAAAAGATACATACTCAATCAGTTTTTGACGCTATTTTGGTAGAAAGAGGCTCAAAACGTCTGGCTACTCATAAGGTTAAATCACGTGGTGAAGTTAGTGGAACAGGCAAAAAACCATGACCACAAAAACATACAGGTAATGCTCGTGCTGGGTCATTAAGAAGTCCAATCTTTGTTGGTGGCGGTAGAGCATTTGGACCAACAACCGAAAGAAATTACAATCTTAAAATTAATAAAAAAGCTAGAAAAAATGCTTTATTCTCAGCATTAACAATGCTAGCAAATGCAAATTCTGTTTTAGTTAGAGAATATGAACTAGAAAGTATTTCAACTAGAGCCTTATTAGTTGAATTAAATAAGGATAATCTAATTGGATTAAACAATATTCTAATAGTTTCTTCAAATGAAACCATTTATAAATCGGCTAAAAATTTACCAAATGTTAATGTAAACAAGGTTACATCATTGTCAATCGAATCATTAGTAGCTGCTGATGTTTTAGTGATTAGCAAGGAAGATGTTAAGTTCTTAGAAGGGATGGCAAAATAATGAATATTAATCATGTTATTAAATATCCAGTTTTAACTGAAAAATCAGAAATTGCTAGATCTAATCAAAATGTCTATACATTTGTGGTTGACAGAAGAACAAACAAAATTGAAGTTAAAAAAGCTGTTGAATTTATCTTTGATGTTAAAGTTGAAAAAGTTAATATCATTAATTATGATAAAAAACCAGCTAAATTAGGTAGATTTGCAGGGTTTAAAAATGCCGTTAAGAAGGCTGTTGTGTTTTTAGACAAAGATTCAAAGATTGTTTTATTTGCTGAAGAAGCTAAAGAAGCAAAGAAGGCAAAAGAAACTGAAATGAAGTCTGAAAATGTCGAAACAGTTAAACAAATATCAGAAGCCGAACTAAAAGCAGCAGAAAAAATTAAAAGAGCTGCAGAAGCAAAAACGCAAAAGTCTGAAGAAAAAGCAGAAGAAATTAAGCAAGAAACAGAATCAAAATAATTAATCTCGATAAAACAAAAACTATAAGATTAATTTTTAAAAATAATAATTTAGATTCTTAAAAGATAAATATTATACAAACAAATATTTTTAAGAAATGGAGAAAAGAAGACAATGGCTATTAAAAAATTTAAAGCTTATACAAATGGTCGTCGTAATATGTCTTCTCTTGACTATCAAGCAAATTTAACTGGACATAAACCAGAAAAATCATTGCTTGTGGCACTTCCAACACATTCCGGAAGAAATAATCAAGGTAAAATTACAACTCGTCACCACGGTGGTAGATTAAAAAGATTTTATCGTATTATTGACTTCAAAAGATATAACAAGGATGGAATTGAGGCTATTGTTAAAACAATCGAATATGATCCAAACAGATCAGCCAATATTTCTTTAATTGTTTATCGTGATGGAGAAAAGAGATATATTATCAGTCCAAAAAATATTAAGGTTGGACAAAAAGTTATTTCAGGAGAACATGTAGATATACAAATAGGAAATAACTTACCACTTGGAAATATTCCAGAAGGTACATTTGTTCACAATATCGAATTACAACCTAAACAAGGTGGAATTATTGCTCGTTCTGCTGGCAGTTCAGCGCAAATTTTAGGTAAGGATGAATCAGGAAAATACGTTATCTTAAGACTGAAATCTGGCGAAGTGAGAAAAGTTCTAGGTGTATGCCGCGCTACAATCGGTGAAGTTGGAAATGAAGAACACTCATTAGTTAATATCGGTAAAGCTGGTAGAAATAGATTGAGAGGAATTAGACCTACAGTTAGAGGTTCAGCCATGAACCCTAATGATCACCCACATGGTGGTGGTGAAGGTAAACAACCTATTGGTAGAAAATCACCAATGACTCCGTGAGGTAAAAAAGCTCTGGGCGTTAAAACTAGAGCAACTAAAAAATCATCTAACCAATTTATTATTAGAAGAAGAAAGGAAAGTAAATAATGTCTCGTTCATTAAAGAAAGCGCCCTTTGTTGATGATCACTTAATGAAAAAAGTGGTTGCTATTATTGAAAATAAAGCACCAAAGCGTCCAATCAAAACCTGATCAAGACGTTCAACAATTTATCCTGAATTTATTGGTTTAACATTTCAAGTTCACAATGGTCATGCATTTCTTGATGTCTTTGTAACAAATGATATGGTCGGCCACAAATTAGGTGAATTCGCACCAACAAGAACATTTAATGGTCACGGTGCTGATAAGGCTAAAGGAAAGAAATAATATGGCACAAATAGTTAAGGCATCAGTTAAAATGCAAAGAATTAGTGCGAGAAAAGCTAGATTAGTAGCAGATTTAATTCGCTATAAATCAGCTACACAAGCATTAATCATTTTGCAAACAACATACAAAAAGGCTTCAGAAATTATTCTTAAACTTTTAAATTCAGCGATTGCTAATGCAACAAATAATTTTGGTTTAGATGCTACTAAATTAGTAGTTTCAAAAATTTTAGTAAATGAAGGTCCTACATTAAAAAGATTTCAACCTCACTCACGTGGCAGAGCATACCCAATTTTAAAAAGAACTAGTCACTTTTATGTTGAATTAATGGAATTAAATACAGACGAACTAAATAAGGAGGCAAAATAATATGGGTCAAAAAGTTAATCCAAATGGTTTTCGTTTTGGTATAACAAAACCGCATAATACTGTTTGATATTCAGACAAGCAAGATTTTGCTAAGTTCTTATTAGAAGATCAAAAAATTTATGATTTCTTTGATAAAAAGGTTCGTGAATATTTAATTGGCAATGTTCAAATTAAGAGAAACCAAAACAGTAATATTATTGTTTATGTATATACAGCTAAACCAGCTGCCTTATTAGGAACAAATGGTGATAATATTAAAGCTATAACATTAGCTCTTAAAAAAGAACTAAGAAATAAAAAAATTAATATTACTATTGATGTAATAGAACTAAAAAATCCCGACTTAAATGCAAGACTATTAGCAGAAGGCATTGCTGTTAAATTAGAAAATCGGGGAAGCTTCAGATTAGCACAAAAATTTGCTATCAAAAGTGCTATGAAAGCAGGAGCTAAAGGTATTAAAACCTCTGTATCTGGCCGTTTAAATGGTGTTGATATGGCTAGAACGGAAGGATATACCGAAGGTGAAATGAAATTGCATACTTTAAGACAAGATGTAGATTATGCTGTTGCTAAGGCTAAAACAACATATGGTATCTTGGGTATTAAGGTTTGAGTTTCATTAGGTGAAATTTTAGAAAACGGAAAAGCACAAGTTAGTGCTTTGGAATCAAATAAAACTGAAAGAAGACCGAGAGTTATTAGAAAGGGCGGTGAAAAACATGCTTCAACCAAAGAGAACTAAACATAGAAAAATGTTTCGTATCCGCCATGATAAAACTAAAGCACATCGTAATAACACAGTTTCATTTGGTGAGTTTGGTTTAAAATCAACCTCATCAGCATGAATCAGTGCAAGACAAATTGAAGCAGCTCGTATTGCTATTACTCGTCGTATGGGTCGTGAAGGTAAGGTTATTATCAAGATATTTCCACATATGTCAAAAACATCTAAACCTATTGGGGTTCGTATGGGATCTGGTAAAGGTAGTCCTGATCAATGATTTGCAGTTGTTAAAGAAGGAACAGTGATGTTTGAAGTTATGGGAAACCAAACTGATACTATGAAAGACGCTTTAAGATTAGGCGGTCACAAGTTGCCTGTTACTTGAAAAATTGTTTCTAGAGATGCTACATGTCAATCGGAAGGAGAAAAATAATTATGTCATATACTGAATTAAAGAAAAAAACAGTTGAAGAACTAAAAACTTTATTAGCAGAATTAAGAGCAGAATTATTTTCTCTACACTTCAAAAATGCGACTCGTCAATTAGACCAAACCCACAAAATTAATTTAGTTAAAAAAGATATTGCTAGAACCTTGACTGCTATAAATGCCAAAAAGGAAGAAGGAGATAAATAATGGAACAAGTTAGAGAAAATCATCGTAAGAAGCTTGTTGGAACTGTAATTAGTACTAAGAATGAAAAAACTATTACTGTTATGGTTGAAACATATGCAAAACACCCATTATACTCAAAGCGTTTCAAAGTATCTAAGAAATTTGCTGTTCATGATGAAAAAAATGAAGCAAAAATTGGTGATGTTGTTGAAATACAAGAAACAAGACCACTTTCAAAAACTAAACACTTTAGATTAGTTGAGATTAAATCACACGCTATCGGAGGAAACGAAAATGCTTAGTGAATTTTCGAGATGTAATGTAGCTGATAATTCTGGCGCCAAAGAAGTAATGATTATTAAGAACCTTGGTGGTTCGGTTGTAAGAAGCACAAATATTGGTGACATTGTTGTTGTTACTGTTAAAAAGGCAATCCCTAATGGTGTGGTTAAAGAAGGTCAAGTTTTAAAAGCAGTTATTGTTAGAACAAAAAGAGGCATTGCAAGAGAAAATGGTTCATACATTAGATTTGATGATAATGCTGTTGTTTTAATTAAAGAAGATGGTACTATGAGAGGTACTCGGGTATTTGGTCCTGTAGCGAGAGAACTTCGTGAAAAAGGATATTTAAAAATAATTTCATTAGCTCCGGAGGTTTTATAATGTCTCAAGCTAAAATTAGAAAAAATGATATTGTTTTAGTTATTTCAGGAAAAGAAAAAGGTAGATTTGCATCAGTTTTATCAACAAATGTCAAGAAACAAACCGTTGTTCTAAAAGAAATTAACATGAAAACCAAACACCATAAACCTTCACAAGAAAATACTGAAGGAAAAATTGAAAAGAAAGAATTTCCTATTCACATTTCTAATGTAGCATACCTAGCAAAAAAAGGTGCGCAAGGCCAAAAGTCAATTGGAACAAAAATAGGATTTAAAGTTGATGCTAAGACCGGTAAAAAACAAAGAGTTATGAAAAAAGTTAATAAGGTTATATAAGTAAATAAGGAGAAATAGAAAATGGCTAAATTAGAATTAGAAAAAAAATATTTAGAGCAAGTTCGCCCTGAATTAGTTAAAGAATTTGGTTACTCATCAATTATGCAAGCTCCGCGTTTACAAAAAATTGTTATTAATATGACAGCCGGAAATGAAGTATCAAACTCAAAAGCTATTGAAGAGGTTATGGTTGAATTAAGCCAAATAACTGGACAAAAACCATATCAAACAGTGGCAAAAAAATCATTGGCATCTTGAAAATTGCGTGAAGGTATGCCAATGGGTGGAAAAGTAACATTAAGACGTGAAAGAATGTGATCATTTTTAACTAAATTAATTAATATTGCTTTACCTCGTGTACGTGACTTTAATGGTACAAGCTTAAAAAGTTTTGATGGTCGTGGTAACTACGCGATTGGTATTAAAGAAGAAATTATTTTCCCAGAAATTTCATTTGATAAAATTCGTAAGTTAAAAGGTATGGATATTATTCTTGTAACCAGTGCAAATTCAGATAAAGAAGCATTTGCATTATTAAAGAAACTTGGAATTCCATTTGCAAAAGGTACTAATTAAGGAGAATTTGTATGGCAAGAAAAGCGTTAATGATTAAAGCTGAACGTGAACCAAAATTTTCAGTTAGAAAATACACACGTTGTCAAATTTGTGGTCGTGTTCATGCAGTGTTACGTAAATATAAAATTTGTAGAATTTGTTTTAGAGAATTAGCACACGAAGGAAAGATTCCTGGCGTAAAGAAAGCGAGTTGATAATTATGGCTATTATTACAGACCCAATAGCAGATATGTTTGTTAGAATTAAAAATTCTATTTCAAGAAAGTATCATGAAGTTCTAGTTCCTCACTCAACTAAAAAAGAAAAAATCTTAGAAATTTTTACAAGAGAAGGTTATATTACTTCATATGAAATCATTACCTCACCAAAAGGTTTTAAAGAAATTAAAATTACTTTAAAATACAAAGGAATGAATCAAAATCTATCTGCAATTACAGATATTAAAAGAGTTTCTAAACCAGGTTTAAAAGTATATTCATCAGCTGACAAATTACCTCGTGTTTTAAGCGGATATGGTACAGCAATTATCTCAACATCAAAAGGTCTATTAACTGATAAAGAAGCAAGAAAAGCTAACTTAGGTGGCGAAGTTATTGCCTTTATTTGATAGAACTTACTTAGATTTAAGGATTTAAACTATGTCAAGAATTGGAAAAAGAGTTTTATCTATTCCTCAAGGTGTTGAAATAAATTTATCAAAAAACCATATTGTTATTAAAGGTAATTTAGGTCAATTAGAATATACATTTTCACCATTAATTTCTGTTATTATTGAAAATAATGAAATTAAAACTTTAAGAGCTAATGAAGAAAAAACTACAAAGCAATTGCATGGTACAACAAACGCTATTATTAGTAATATGTTAATCGGAGTTTCAAAAGGTTATAAAAAAGAAATCGAAATTAAGGGTGTTGGTTACAAAGCAACACTTAAGGGAAATGAAATCGAAATAATTGCCGGATATTCGCACAGTGTAGTTAAGGCAATTCCATCAAATCTAAAAATTGAGGTACCAAAACCAACTAATATTATAATTTCTGGTATTGATAAACAAGCTGTTGGAGAATTTGCTGCAAATATAAGAGATATTAGACGTCCAAGCCCATATTCAGGTAAGGGAATTATGTACAAAGATGAAGTTATTAGACGTAAGGAAGGAAAAACTGCTGCTAAGTAGTTAAAAAATAGGTAAAAAATTATGTTATCAAGAAATGAAAGACGTAAAGTTAAACATTTAAAAATTACTAATAAATTAGCAAAAGGTACTTCACAAAGACCACGTGTTGTTGTATTTAAATCATTACATAACTTTTATGCACAAGCAGTCAATGATGAAACACATACAACATTAGCTTCATTTTCAACTAGACAATTATCTGAAAAAGGGAATAATATTGAGGCAGTAAAAATGGTAGCAAAGCAATTTGCTCTAAAACTAAAAGAAGTAAATGTTTCTGAAATCGTTTTTGACCGTTCAGGCTATATTTATCATGGTAAATTAGCAGCATTTGCAGACACATTAAGAGAAGAAGGGATTAAGTTCTAATGGCTGAAGAATTAAAGAAAGAAAATACTGAAGTAGCTAAGGAAACTAAGGTAGTTTCACCTATTAAAAAACCAGAAATAAAAGAAAATAATAAAGCAACTACTGAACGAAAAGCTTTTGCTCCCAAGAAACAATTTAGTGCAACTCCTGCAACTAAGATTTTTGAAGAAAAAGTTATTGATATCGCCAGAGTTACAACCGTTGTTAAAGGTGGAAGAAGATTTTCATTTTCAGCATATGTTGTTGTCGGCGATAAAAAAGGTAAAGTTGGATTTGGACACGGAAAAGCAAATGAAGTTCAAGATGCTATTAAAAAAGCAGTTAAAGATGCACAAAAAAATGTATTCAACGTTCCTATAGTTAACGGAACCATTCCACACGAAATAAAAGAAAAATTCCTAGCTTCAAAAGTACAACTACGTCCTGCTCCTAAAGGTGCTGGTATTATTGCTTCTAATACAGTGCGTGCTGTTGTGGAATTAGCTGGTTATACCGATATTTCTACAAAAACATATGGTTCAAGAACAAAACACAATATTGTTCATGCCACAGTTAATGCACTTAAGAAGATTAAAACAGTTGAAGAAATTGCTAAACTACGTGACATTGATGTAAAGCATTTATTAGCTAAATAATATAATATTAAGGAGTGTTATTTATGAAATTACATACATTAAAAGCAACACCTGGCGCTCGTAAAGAAAAACATCGTGTCGGACGTGGTCATGCTGCCGGTAAAGGGAAACAAGCTGGTAGAGGGCAAAGTGGACAAACAAAAAGAAGTACAGTTAGACTAGGTTTTGAAGGTGGACAATTACCACTATTCAGAAGAATTCCTAAACGTGGTTTTAATAATGTAAATCACGTTGAATTCCAAATTGTTAATATTTCTTCGCTAGAAGAAAAATATGCAAATAATGAAGTTGTTTCTTATGAAACATTGATAGCAAAAAACCTTATCAAGGGAGTATTGCCGGTTAAAATTTTAGGAAGAGGAACACTAACTAAAAAGTTGACTGTTTCAATTCCATCTCTTTCACAATCAGCTAAAGAAGCTATTGAAAAAGCTGGAGGAAAAATCGAGGTTCAATAATGGCTAAAAGATCTAAAGTAGAAAAGGAAATATATAACAAAAGACTCGAGCGCAAATTAGCGATTGATAAATTTTTTGCTAAAAAAAGAAACTCGTGATCAGAATGATGAAAAAATCATGGTCTTTTTAAGAAGATCTTATTTACTCTTTTTGTTATTTCACTTTTCTTAATAGCTGGTACTATTACTTTACCAGGTGTTGAATTAGCACATCAAGACAGATTGAATCAAGGTGATTTCTTTGGTATCTTAAACTTGGTAGGTGGCGGAGGATTACGTAGATTCTCCATAGTCGCCTTGGGGATTGGACCTTTTATTTCTTCATCGCTAGTAATGATGATTTTGCAAACAAAAGCATTCCCGGCGGTTCATCGTTTAAGTCAATCAGGTCCATTGGGTAGAATAAAAATTAATTTTATAACTTATACTGTTACATTGTTCTTTGCAATATTTCAAGCAATATTGATTACAAGAGCATTAGTAAATCCACAGACTGATAATTTTGGTATAAGATTTTCTGATAGTTTAGTTAAGTCTCTTGGCGAAAAAGGAACCTTTGCTTATCAATGAGTGATTCTTCCTTTATTGTTAGTAGCTGGATCATTCTTTTCTTTATTTTTATCAGAACAAATAACAAATAAAGGTGTTGGGAATGGAACGAGCTTAATTATCTTTGTCGGAATTGCTAGCTCACTAGTTCCAACCTTCAGACATGCTTTTGAATACTATATGCCATCAGTAAAAAATAATAATTCGGTTGTTTTAAAGGAAACACTAAACTTTATTGTTTATTTACTGGCGTATTTATTAGTAATTTTTGTTGTAATATTATTTACTCTTGCTGAAAGAAAAATTCCAATTCAACAAGTTGGGGCAGGATTATCTAAAACGGAAAAAGAATTAAGTTATCTACCTATCAAAGCAAACCCAGCAGGAATTATGTCAGTAATTTTTTCAATGATGGTTCTTTCTGTTCCTACATTGATTGCAGGGTTATTTGATCCTAATACAAGTAGATATTATCAATGAGTTTATTCAAATCTTCAACTAACACAACCATTAGGATTCTTCTTATTTGTTATCATAACATTTGGATTAACTATTTTAATGGGAATACAACAATCTAAAATTGATAAGATTAGTGAGGATTTTGCAAAAAGCAGTACGTTTATTCCTGGAATTAGACCGGGTGAACAAACTGAAAATTATTTATTAAATACTGTGTTAAGATTATCATTCTTTTCTGCTGGGTATTTAATAATATTGGGGGCATTGCAATTTATTCAACAAATGTTTGGAATGCCTGCACCAATAGCGTTTGGTGGAACATCAATAATGATTCTAGTTTCAACAGCAACAGAAACCGTTCAACAAATTCAAGCAAGATATAAATCACAGGAACTTGCGCGAAGAAGACGAATGATTAAAGAATTAAAAGAAGTATATGGAGAAGACGAAGATTTAATATGATAGAAAGATGTCAAATTAAGAAGCCTAATTTGATTTTTATAGGTGCACCAGGTGCTGGCAAGGGTTCTCTTTCTAAGCTATTAGTTGAAAATTTTGGATATTTTCAACTTTCAACTGGTGATATGTTTCGTCAAGAAATTAAAAATAAAACAGAATTAGGGCTAAAAATTAAAAACATATTAGAATCAGGAAAATATGTTGATGATAATATAACTAATCAGCTAGTTGAAAATAAACTAACTAGCTTAGTTAATGAGAAAATACCTTTTATTCTTGATGGTTTTCCAAGAACGATTGATCAAGCTGAGTTTTTAGATACACTTGAAAAAAAAGGGATTTATATTGACCAAGTTATTTTATTAAATATTACCGATGAACAAATTATTGAACGTTTATCGAAGCGTAGAATTTGTCCTTCATGTAAAACAATTTATCACCTAGAATCATTCCCACCAGCTAATGACAAATTCTGTAAACATTGTAAAACAGAAGTTGTCAAAAGAGCTGATGATGAAGAAGAAGTAGTATTAAAACGTCTTGCGATATATAACGATCAAACAAAATGTTTAATAGATTTTTATAAAAAAAAGAATATAGTTTCAGAAGTAAATAGCTATCAATCATTAAAAAAAGTGTTTGATGACGTTAAAGAGGCCTTGAAATGATAAAAATTAAGAATCAAATCGAAATTCAAAAAATTAAAAAGGCCTGCGCAATCTTGGCAGAAGTCAAAAAAATTCTTTGAGACTTTATAAGACCAGGCGTTTCTTTAAAAGAAATTGATAGCGTCGCTTTTAAAGAAATTAAGAAAAGAGGAGGAAAACCAGCTTTTTTAGATATGTATGGTTTTCCTGCAACTTGTTGTATTTCAGTTAATGAAGAATTAATTCATGGTATCCCTTCTGATTATGTTGTTAAGGATGGGGATATTGTAAAAATTGATACCGGGGTAGTATGGGAAGGATATTATTCTGATTCTGCCTTTACAAAAGGTGTTGGCAATATTACACAAAAAGATAAGGAATTAATTCAAGTTGCAAAAGACGCTTTTTATGCAGGATTTAATGCAATTAAAGTAGGTAAACGCTTTGGTGATATATCTGCTGCAATCGGAAATTATATTCGTCAAAAAGGCTATTATACACCTGATGAATTTTGCGGCCATGGTATAGGTAAAAGTTTGCATGAAGATCCGCTTATAAATAATGACGGTATTCCAAATACAGGTGATTTTATTAAAAACGGTATGGTTATCTGTATTGAACCAATGATTTTACAAAAGTCAAAAAAAACATTAATTAAAGAAGATAATTGAACTGTTATTGATCCATTAGGTTTTAATACTTCGCACTACGAGCAAACAGTATTAATTGATAATGGTGAAGCATATATATTATCAGGAGACAACATTTAATGGGAAAAAACAAGAAAGATAAAAAAGAAGAAGTTATTAAAATGACTGGTAAAGTTACCAAGATGCATTCAACAAAAAATTATGATGTTTTGTTAGAAAATAATCTTGAAATTAAGGCTTATATTTCAGGAAAAATGTCTCTACATAACATTAAACTTATTCCCGGTGATATGGTTGATGTTGAAATCAGTCCTTTTGATTGAACGTTAGGCAGAATAGTTTTTCGCCATAAATAAAACTAAGGAGAATTATGAAAGTTAGAGCATCGATTAAAAGCATTTGCAAAGACTGTAAAATAATTAAAAGACACGGCGTTAATAGAGTAATTTGCATTAACCCAAAACACAAACAAAGACAAGGATAAAAAAATGGCTAGAGTTTTAAATATAGAAATTCCAAATAATAAAAAAGTTCGTATTTCTCTAACATATATTTTTGGTATAGGTCCAACAATTGCTAAGCAAATCTTAGCTGCCGCAAATGTTGATGGAGAAAAAAGAGTTAAAGAATTAAGTGAAGAAGAATTAACACGCATTAGAGATGAAGCTAAACAATATACTACTGAAGGTGATTTAAAGAGAGAAATTAATCTAAATATTAAAAGATTAATGGAAATTAAATCATATCGTGGTATTAGACATAGAAAAGGATTGCCAGTAAGAGGCCAATCAACTAAGAAAAATGCAAGAACAAGAAAAGGCCCAAGAAAAACGATTGCTGGAAAGAAAGGTAAATAATAATGGCTAAGAAAAACAAAAAAGTTGTTACGCAAGGTATTGCGCATATTCACTCAACATACCAAAATACAATTGTTTCTTTTTCAGATTTAAAGGGAAATGTTTTTGCATGATCTTCTTCGGGGGCAATTGGATATAAAGGTACGAAGAAGAAAACTCCATATGCTGCTGGCCTAGCCGCAGCTGCTGCTGTTGAAAAAGCCAAAGAATTTGGTTTAAAGGAAGTGTCGATTATGGTTAAGGGTGTTGGTCCTGGAAAATCAACAGCTCGCAAGCAAATTGAAACAAGTGGTTTTACAATTAAGGATGTTAAGGATGTTACTCCTACTCCTCACAATGGTACTCGTCCTCCAAAGAAAATTCTTAAAAGAGAAAAATAATTTAGATTTACAAGGATAACATAGGGGGATATTATGGAAAAAATTCAAAAAATTACTTATAAAGAATTAGTCGCTGAAAAAGTAAATGATTTTAATACAACATTTGTAATCGAACCATTATCGCGTGGTTATGCAAATACAATGGGGACTACTTTAAGAAGAACCTTACTTTCTTCTATTACATCAGTTGCTCCATTTGCGATTAAAATCAATAATGTCGAACATGAATTTCAAACAATTAGTGGTTTACAAGAAGATGCGATAACATTAGTTAGAAATATAAGAAGCATCCGTTTTGTTTACAATGAAGAAATGTTTGAAAAAGATAACTTAGCAAAAATATCATTTAAGGCCAATAAGGAAGGCGAAATCTATGCTTATGATATTCCTGAGGTTAGTGGCCTAGAAATAGTAAATAAAGATCAATATATTGCTAATATAGCCAAAGGTGGCTCATTAGAATTTGAATTATTTTTAAGAAAAGGTCGCGGTTTTGTTGATTTTGAAGAAAATAAGAATGTAATTAGTCAATATGGTTCAAGATTAGAATCAAATATTAAAAATGGTCAATTTTTAGCAATGGATAGTGATTTTAGTCCTGTTAAAAAATGTGCAATCTCTTTTGAGGAATTAAATAGTTCATCTAAATTAGTTGAAGAAAGATTAAAAATTAAACTAGAAACCGATTGCACGATTACAGCAAAAGATGCGATGGAACAGGCTGCTAAGATTATTGTTGCTCATTTTCAAATCATTGGTAATATTGATGCTTTGGAATCGATAGAATTATTCGATGAAAATAAAGATAAAAAAGATAAGGAAATTAAGTCATCTGTATCGATCAGTAAACTTGGCTTATCAGTAAGATCAGAAAATGCTTTAAAAAGAGCAAAATTCACCACTATTGAAGAAGTATTAAATTTAACTGATGAAGAATTGGCAAATATTAAAAACCTAGGTAAAAAATCAATTCAAGATATTATTGATAAAAGAAATGATTGAAAAAATAGAATTGGCAATGATGCTGATTTCGAAAGCGACACCACGATAGATTCACTAGAACAACTTAAAAAATCAGATGAGGGAGAAGAATAATGGCTAACCCAAAACAACTATTTCGTAGAAATACTGAATGATGAAACCATGTAGAAAGATCGTTAGTTACCGATTTATTGGTAAACGGTCAAGTTAAAACCACTCTTGAAAGAGCTAAAAGAATTAGATCAAATGCAGAAAAGATGATTACACTCGGAAAGAAAAATACCCTTTCAACCAGAAGACAAGCAGCTAAATTTTTAAGACTTATTCCTTCAAAAGTTGAAAACAAAGATTCGTTACAATATTTATTTGATGTTCTAGCATCAAAATACGCCCAAAGAAATGGCGGATATACAAGAATAATTAAAATTAATAACCGTGCTGGCGATAATGCTAAAATGGCAATTATTAAATTAGTATAAAAATAGGAGATAAATTATGGCTATAGTTCCAAAAAGAAAAACCTCAAAGCAAAGAAAAAATTTAAGAAGAAGTCATCATGCATTAAGTCCTATTACGTTAGTAGAATGCAAGCATTGCAAACAATCAATTATTCCTCACCAAGCATGTAGATATTGTGGATTTTATAAGGAAGAAAAAGTTCTTAAAAATGTTATTAATGATAAAATTAAATAATTTTAGAAACACCAAGTTGTTGACTTGGTGTTTTATATTTAATAAGTTATACTTGACTTTTTTAGTAAAAGATATTATCTATATTAGATTATATTTTTTTATTAATAATTTCAAAAATAAAAAAATTTTATATATAATATATAAGCTTTCTATTTTTGCTTGATTAGTTTTTAATTAAACTAATTTAGTAATATCTAAGATTTTTTAAAAAAAATAAAAAAATATTATTAAAAAAAATAAAAAGCGTATAATAGTAATTGTAGCTTTTTTGCTAACAAATATTAAGATAGTTCTTTGAAAACTGGATACGAATACCATAACGTCAATTTTAATTTTTTAAAA
>NZ_JBSQBC010000012.1:0-26231 GCF_053851675.1 Mycoplasma sp. 1781 | reverse complement strand
AAAATAGTACCATTAGCTTTTATTCTGAGAAAACCGTCCTTTTTTAGTTTTGCTAACGTGGTAGCAAAAGAGCCCTTTTGATTATTAATTATTGGAGATAATATAAATATTTTAGAGCCCTCATTTTGCGACAAAACATAATTAATAATATCTCGGCTTTTTTGCGCTGTAATTTCAATTTTATGATTTGGGCAATAAGGTTTTGCTATTCTTGCATATAACAATCTCAAAAAATCATAAATTTCCGTTACTGTGCCAACAATACTACGAGGATTATTGTGGACCGTTTTTTGCTCAATAGAAATGGCAGGGCTCAATCCTTCAATACTATCCACATCAGGTTTTTTTGTTCCACCTAAAAATTGTTTAGCATAATTTGATAAGCTATCAACATACCTTCTTCTCCCCTCTTCATAGATGGTATTGAATGCTAGCGAACTCTTTCCGGACCCTGAAAGCCCGGTGAAAACGACAAATTTATTTCTTGGTATTTCAAGATTAACATTTTTTAAATTATTTTCTCTTGCATTTTTAATAATAATATTATTATGTTTCATAATATAGAATTATATTAATAAATTAGTGTTTTTAAATAGTAAATAAAAAATTAAAAAATGAATATCTATAATAAAATGTGATATTCATGATGGATTGTTTGATTTCTAATTATTTAATAATGAATGTTTACCATTTTGAATTAAGAATATTTATTAACATATTTAAAAAAATAGACCATTTTTAGCTTAATTAAGGCCTATTTTTTATATTTCTATAATACAAGCAAATAATGAAAATAATATATTATAAGAACTAACCTAATTTATTTCATCTTCATCTATTGTTTCTTGTTCTTGGTCTCTTGTTTTTTCTCTTCCTGACTTCTTTTCTCTATATATTTCAAGCACAGTTCTTATAAATGATTCATCTTCAAAGTCCGTAATGTTCATCGCAGGCACACCAGGAACAAAAGTTCCCTGTTTAACCTGAGCAACAAATTCCTTTAATGTTTGAACGATTTCTGCTTCATCAATTCCCATATCAATTAAAGGCTCAACGAAACTTTCTATAAATGCGTATCTCAAATCATCGCGAGTTTGAATTTTTGAAGTATCAAAAGGCAAGTCTAAATCACCATTCTTAACTTTTTCAATCATTTCTTTCTCAGATTTTGCATATTTTTCAGGATTACTTAGAATTTCTTGAATTTTCTTTACATCATTATGTTCAGATTCTGATAATTCTTTCGAACCAAAAAAATTACCTATTGAACCCATATTAAGCAACTCATGGTCATTTAAACTAGGGGCAATGTGTTCGAAGTATGACTGATATATTTTATCTTTACTTCTTCATTCAAAAATTGATGAAATTTCTTTAGATATGGTTGAAAGTTCTAATCTTGAAAGAAGACCGAAATCAAAAAATTCCGTCGTAGCTGAAACTTCCCCAAAAGAAGGAACAAGAGAATTATGGAAAGCATATACGTAATTATTATCATATAAAGATTTTGCTAGTTGCATACCAAAAACGCTTGTGTTTTTGCTATTTTCGACCCTATTTGTTTTATTAAATTTTAATGAATGCTTTAATACCGCATCTGTGTTTTGCTTTAGCATAGCGCTAAATCTTTCGGCCAATGATACTCCAGCGTATTTAATACCCTTCTTAAGAGTAAATTCAAACGAAACAACCGAAAAATCAGATAATATTGCTGTAAAATAATTTGATTTCTTATCAAGATATTCTATTTTTTTGAATAAAAAGTCATCAACATTGGCAATCAAGCCTTTTTGAGCTCTTGTTTCAAAAGTTATTTCTCTAAGTTCTTTCTCATCGAATTCACTTGTATCAAAGATTGGATAATATGGATTCTTATTATATCCATAGAAAGATAGAATTAATCTACCCAATTCCTCAAATGTTAAATTATCAGATATAATTAGTTCTAACGGCTGATCTTCACCCAAAAAGTCAACTAGTTTAACATTAGTTTCATTAAAAAAAGGAGATAATTTATTAATATTATTAACCTTTAAAATATAATTTTGTCCAATTCTTGTTACCTTCATTTTACTTCTCCTTTATAAATTCATGAAACATATATTTTCTTGTAATATTCTTTAATCGATATAAATAGTCCAAAATAGCTTCCCCTAACCCATTTTGTGCTACATCACTTGTAAAAAGTTTAGCAGTTTTTAATACTTCATTAGATGAATTATCCATTGCATATGAATAATCAGTAAGTTTTAACATCGGGGTATCATTATTACTATCTCCGATAGTCATAACTTCTTTTAGCATTACTTCTTCATTGCTATAAATATTTTCAACCATTCATCTAACGG
The DNA here is from genome assembly GCF_053851675.1 of Mycoplasma sp. 1781. Taxonomy (NCBI): domain Bacteria; kingdom Bacillati; phylum Mycoplasmatota; class Mollicutes; order Mycoplasmatales; family Mycoplasmataceae; genus Mycoplasma; species Mycoplasma sp. 1781. The sequence goes on along the minus strand of NZ_JBSQBC010000012.1, from coordinate 23,883 downwards.
CACTTCCTTTATTAACTCCTAACGAATTAATTTCTATATTGCAATGGGTCACAATAATTTCCATTTTATCTTTTAGGTGTTTGATACTATCATATATTTTTTCATATAGTGTTGTTGATGGCTGATCGTCAATGGCATACAACTCAATTTTAATAGGTTTTATAAACTCACCTTTTCACAATTTAGGTATCATTTTCTTATTTTTGTCACTAACAAAATGATAATTTATAACCTCGTCAATTATAATCTTTTCATCTTTTAGATAAAAATAATTTTTGTCATCTCAAAAAATAACTTGTAAATTTAACTCATTTGCAATTTTAATTACTTCTTCTAAATAAGAGAATTCAATATTTCAACTCTTAATAATCTCTGCTTTTTTCACGTCATATATTTCAGCACCAGATGAACAAAGAAGATATCTCACATTTAGTCTTTTAGCTAAATTTAACATACGCTCTTGCACCGGATTTCCGGTGCATATGTTAAAATCAGCACCATTATCAATAGCAAACCTAATATCATATTCGGTATCTGGTCTTAAATCAAAATTTCGATACAGCGTACCATCTACATCGCTAAAAATAACAGGTTTTTTGTTATTAATTATTGCATACATTATTTAGCTCTTCCTTTCTTAGCTTTAAAAGCTATTTTCTTGCGCTTAACCAATATTGCTATTATTATATATAAAAATAATGCACTAAAGCTAATTGTGGGGACAACATATCCAACAATTTTCCACTTTTTATTGCTATCATTATTTTTATCATATTCTCTATTATAAAACCAATGGCCATATAGAACAATCTTGTTGCTACTAATATTTTTTAATTCCTCAATTTTTTTGGCTTCTTTTAAATATTTTTTCTTTGTTAACCAAGTTCAAACTAATATGGCTGCTTCAGGCAAGGGGAGTTTTTGACTTCTCAAAATTACTATCAATTTTTCATCATCATTTTTTGTTTTATTATAGTTATCAACAAGATCAATAAAATCCTTAGAAATATATTTTTTAGCAGTTATATTATTATCCAACGCTTGTGACTCTTTTGATGTTAAATCAGAACTTTTACCATTTATTTCTATTTTATCCAAGGCGTTTAACCCTTTTTCACTACCCCACTCAAAGAATGATTCATAAGTATAATCCTTATAAGAAATATTTTCATCTTTTACTTTTTTAGCCAAAAGAAAATCATCTCAATTAAGCCTTTCATATTTTTGTTTAATAGCACTAAATTCAAGACTTTTATCTTCTTCAACTTGATTTTTATTTTTACATGAAACAACTAATGGTGCAGTTGCAAAAACAGGTAATGTAACTAATGATGATAGAAATATTTTTTTTTGCATTTTCTTCATAATTACAATAAATTTTATAATAATTAAGGCTATTTTTTGAATATTTGAAATAACCAAAAAATATTACATTATTTATGTTTAAATTATTAATAGCATTATTCTAAAAATAAGGAGGTAAAAATATGAATAATCTTTTAATTGCCTTGATTGTAATTAGTGCATTAGCACTAATAGGAATAGTTTCCATATTATCTTATTTAATCACACAAAGATTAAGAGCTGAAAAGGCAAAAACAAAAACTGAGGAAATTATAAAAAATGAAATCCAAAACCATCTAAATGAAATTAATAACCATATTGAAATAAAATTAGATAAGTTAGAACTAAATCAAAAAGGTTTTTTAACTGAAATCATTGGTGATAAAATAAATAATTTAAAAAATGAATTAAACAAAACAATAAATGAATTTGGAAAGTCTTATAATGAAATAATCAACAATAATTTGGTTCGAATAGCTAGTGTTATAAAAGAAAGTAATAAGGTTCAAAATGAAGATCTAAATAAATTATCAAATGTTTTAAGAGAAAATGTTAATACAAGACTTGAAGATATAACTAAAAGAAATCGTGAGTGATTTGAAGAAATTAAAACAAAAATAGATAAACACTTTGAAGATAAATTAACAAAACAAATCAATGAACATTTTAATAATATCAAGAGCTCGATGGATGAAATGAACAAAGGCATGACTGAATTTAGCACTATTCAAAAAAGTGTTATTGATCTTAACAAAGCTTTTTCAAACAATAAAACTGTAGGAAATTTTGGTGAATTCTCATTAAGACAAATTTTAGAAAACCATTTTCCGTCACTTAAAAATAATCTCTGATTTGAACAATATAAAATTGATCCAAAAAGTGATGAAAAAGTAGATTTTGTTATTAGGTCAAAAAATATTATTGATGGCAAAGAACAAGAAATCATTATTCCGATTGATAGCAAATTTCCTTTAGATACATGAAATAAATATATTGATAAGGAAAATGAAGTAGATAAAAAGGATGCTCTTAAAAAATTAAGAGATAAACTTAAAGAAATGGCTAAAAGTATTAGAGATAAATATATCAAACCATATCATAATACTACACCTTTTGCCATATTATTTCTGCCATCTGAGAGCATACACCTAACATTAATTCAAGACAATAACTTTATACCTGCAATATTCAATGATTATAAAATATTAATAATAGGCCCAAGTTTTATGATGGCTTTTATATATAGTTACTCTGTTCAAAACCAAAATTATAGAGTTGCAAAAGATATTGAAAAAATTAAAGATTTATTTATCGAAATTCAAAATAAATACAATGCTGTTAATAACAATATTATTGATGGTTTAGATTCTATTGGACAAGCATCTAAAAAGATTGGAAAAGCATATAAATATACAAACGAAGTCATTAATAAAATTAGCAAAAACTCTAATGAATTAGGCATTCCTGCCCCCGTTATAAAGGAAACCACTGAAAAGAAGAAAAATAAAATAAATGCCCTAATTTCTGATGACATTTAAAAAAAATAAAAAAATATGTTGCACATATTGTGCAGCATATTTTTCAAACTAAAATTATTTTGTAATCTTTGTTACAGTTCCGGCACCAACAGTTCTACCACCTTCACGGATTGAGAATCTTGTTCCTTCTTCAACAGCAATAGGTGCAATTAAAGTAACTTTTAATTCAACTGTATCCCCTGGCATAACCATTTCACGTTGTCCGATGAATGCAATTCCACCTGTAACGTCTGTTGTACGGAAGTAGAATTGTGGTTTATAGTTTTGGAAGAAAGGTGTGTGACGTCCACCTTCTTCTTTTTTAAGAACATAAACTGTAGCTTCAAATTCTGTGTGAGGAACGATTGTTTTAGGTTTTGCTAAAACTTGTCCACGTTCAATTTCTGATCTATCAATACCACGTAGTAATAAACCAGCATTATCCCCAGCTTGAGCTTCTTTTAGGTTCTTTCTAAACATTTCGATACCGGTAACAACTGTTTTCTTAGTTGGCTTTAATCCAACAATTTCAACTTCTTCGTTAAGTGATAAAACACCACGTTCAACTCTACCAGTTGCAACTGTTCCACGTCCTGTAATTGTGAAAACGTCTTCAATAGCCATTAAGAATGGTTTTTCTGTTTCACGTTTTGGTTCTTCAATGTATGTATCAACAGCATCCATTAAGTCCATAATTTGTTGCTCATAAGCGGCGTCGCCTTGTAATGCTTTAAGAGCTGAACCGGCAATAACAGGTGTATTGTCTCCATCGAAACCATATTCGTTTAGCAATCCACGGATATCCATTTCAACTAAACCAATCATTTCTTCTCTTTCATCATCACTAAACATATCAATTTTGTTTAGGAAAACAACAATTTTAGGAACACCAACTTGTTTTGCCAATAAAATGTGTTCACGTGTTTGAGGCATAGGGCCATCAGTAGCAGCAACTACTAATATTGCACCATCCATTTGAGCGGCACCTGTAATCATATTTTTAACATAGTCAGCGTGACCTGGACAGTCAACGTGTGCATAGTGACGCTTTTCTGTTTGGTATTCGATGTGTGAGGTGTTAATTGTAATACCACGTGCTTTTTCTTCTGGGGCATTATCGATTGAAGCGTAATCTCTAGCTTCTGATAAACCTTTTTTAGATAAAACTGTTGCTATCGCAGCTGTTAATGTTGTTTTACCATGGTCAACGTGACCAATTGTTCCAACGTTAACGTGAGCTTTTGAACGGTCAAAATCTACTTTTGCCATTTTTTTTCCTTTCGAGTTAACTATATAAATTTTTAATTTTTTTATAGATATTAAAATCTTTAAGATTAAACGCGTTTAACCACCTAAGCATAGCCTTTCATCTATGTCCTGTCCAAATTAAGGCGTTTAACATTGATTTTTAAAGTAAATAAGTAATGAAATAATTTTAACAAAAATAAAAATTTTTAAAATTTTTTTAAAACTTTTATTATAAAAACTTTAAAAAAGTAATATAAATTTTTCAATTTAATTTAAGTTGTTTTTTCATTTTTAATTATCAAAAAATCACAAAATATAATAATACTAAATTAATAGTTATTAATTAGAATCCCTTAAAATTCTACCTAAAACTATTTGCAATTGTTCTAAAGGAACAGACTGTAGTACGCCATTTTCAGCAAGCGTTATACCACCGTTTTCTTCGCTCACAATTAATGTTGAAGCATCACTCATTTCAGAAATTCCCATTCCGGCTCGATGTCTTGCACCATATTTATTATCAATTGACTTCTTAGTTATTTTATAAAATGTAGCAACATAGTAAATTTTATTATTTCTTATAATAACCGCGCCATCATGTAAGGGGCTATGTTTATTAAAAATAGAAATTAAGATCGAGGAAGAAATATTCGCATCCAAAATAATTCCATCTGTTCTTAGCGGGTCTAAATTATCATTATTTTCAATTGTTATAATTGCACCAGTTTTTGTTGCCGAAAGCTTCTCTAACGCTTCTCTCAATTGATAAATTATTCTAATTTTAGTTGAGCTTCCAAGGCTCTTTTTAATAGACTTATTTTTCTTCTTGGCATTTACAATGTTAATAATATAATTAACTGATAAAACAACCGAAATAAAGATTACAAAAAATAAAATAATATATTCAACCATTAAAAACCTCATCTAATTTTATGAATTACCATTTGCTAATTTAATAATTACTATCAAGACAATGATTTGAATAATTATTACAAAAATAATTGCCAAAATTCTTCTTAGTTTACTAATTGGTTTTGCTTGTGTTGCCTGTGGAGAATCAGATCATCTATCGAACTCAATATATGTTTGATACTTCATTTGCAATTGTGTTTGTCTATTCTGGGCTTGCTTAATTATTTCCTTATTTCTTTCATCCATAATATTCATAAATCTCATCTTTTGAAAATAATTAAAAATTTCCATCTCAGAATAATCCTTAAAAAATTTAGCATTCTTCTTATATGACTGAAATTCAGTAATGATTCTTGAGATATTATCGCTCTCAGGATCATAATTCAGGGTTCTTGTATCTTTTTGTTTTTGAGCCATCTTTCTCCTAACAATCAATAAATCATCATTTTAATATGTTTGATTATTAATTAAGATTATTTTATTATAATTACACATATATTAATAAAAATTTTATATTAAATTACTAAAAAATATAGGAGATAAAATGAAAAAAACAATCAAGGATATTGAACTTAAAGGAAAAAAAGTAATTCTAAGAGTTGATTTTAATGTCCCTGTTTCTAACGGAATGGTTATGGACACAAAAAGAATCGATGCAGCATTGCCAACAATCAAGTACATTTTAGACCATGGCGCATCACTAATTATGCTTTCACATTTAGGAAGAATAAAAGCTCCTGAAGACAAATTAAATAAATCGTTAAAGGTTGTTGTAGAAAAGTTTTCTGAAATTCTAGGCAAAAAAGTGGAATTTATTCCTGAAACTAGAGGTGAAGAAGTTAAAAAGGCAGCTTCAAACCTAAAACCAGGAGAAATTATTTTCTTAGAAAACACTCGTTTTGAGGATTTAAATGATAAGGCTGAATCGGGAAACAATGAAGAATTAGCAAAATATTGAGCTAGCCTAGGAGATGTTTATGTTAATGATGCCTTTGGTGCTTCACATCGTGCTCATGCTTCAACGGCAGGTATTGCAAAATTCATCAAGGAATCAGCACTTGGTTTATTAATGAACAATGAAGTTTTACACTTATCTAAAATATTAGATGGATTCGAAAGACCATATGTTGCTATTATTGGAGGAGCAAAAGTTAGTGACAAAATCAAGGTACTTGAAAAATTATTCAATGTTGCTGATAAAGTTCTAGTTGTTGGTGGAATGGCATATACCTTCCAAAAAGCATTGGGTCACAAAGTGGGAACATCAATTTGTGAAGATGACAAAGTAGAAATGGCAAAACAATATTTAATTGAATATAAGGACAAAATTGTTTTACCAATTGACAATGCTTACACTGATGAATTTGCTGATAAAACTCCTTTATTTACAACAAAAGATAATATCAACATTCCTGATGGATATATGGGATTAGATATTGGCCCACAATCAGTTGAGCTATTTAACGAAATTATCGCTTCCGCAAAAACAATATTTTGAAACGGACCTGCGGGAGTAACTGAATTCAAAAACTTTGAAAATGGAACAAAAGGTATTGCTATAGCTATTGCAAATAATGAAAGAGCTTACTCTGTTGTCGGTGGCGGTGATTCAGTAACTGCTATTAACAAACTAGGATACCAATCAAAATTCAGTTTTATTTCAACCGGTGGCGGAGCTTCTATCGAATTCATTCAAGGTAATAAAATGCCCGGTTTTGAAGCAATTCAAGATAAAGAGTAATAGTTTAATATAAATTAAAAGAGAGTTCATTTTTCAATGGACTTTTTTGTTTAATTTGTTAAAATTCTTTTATGAAAAAAACATGTTTAACATTAAAAGAAACTCAGTTTGCGATTGAAAAACTAAAAGACGTTTTTTCACATAAATTAAGAAAAGCCTTAAATCTTACAAGAGTATCAGCACCTATGTTTCTAAGAAGTAGTAGTGGCTTAAATGATGGTCTCTCAGGAGAAAAACCAGTTATATTTAGACCTAAAAATATTAATGAAGATATCGAAATTGTTCACTCACTAGCAAAATGAAAAAGAGATGCCTTAGCAAGATATAATTTTAACGTTTATGAAGGTATCTATACTGATATGAATGCAATAAGACAACAAGAAAATATTGATAAAACCCATTCTTTTTATGTCGACCAATGAGATTGAGAATTAGTTATAAATAAAAAGGATCGTAATATTAATTTTCTTAAAAAGGTTGTTAAAAAAATATATAAATGCCTTAAAGAAACAGAAAAAACCATTAATAAAATTTATCAAATTTTCGCAACAAAACTTCCAGAAAAAATTTTCTTTATTAGTTCAAATGAACTATATAATCTCTATCCAAATATTTCGCCTGAGGAAAGAGAATACGAGATAGCAAAAGAACACAAAGCTATTTTTATTTACCAAATTGGTTATCTATTAAATGATAATAAGCCACATTCAAAAAGAGCTAAGGACTATGATGATTGGATGCTTAATGGTGATTTAATTGTCTATGATCCAATCAACGATATTGCTTTGGAACTAAGCAGTATGGGAATTAGAGTGGATGGTGATTCACTAAGAAAACAATATCAACTAAATGACTATGAAATAGCAAAAATAAGTCCATATCATAAGGCTATTTTAGAAAACAAATTGCCTTTAACTATCGGTGGAGGACTAGGACAATCAAGAATTGCAATGTTTTTATTAGAAAAAAGACATATTGGTGAAGTTCAAGTTAGCATTTGAAATGATGAGACTAAAAAAACGATCAGTGAAAATGGCATAATTCTCTTATAAAATGATATACTTTTATCATAATTAAAATACATAAAGAGTTGTTAGCTTGACGGCGATGAAACATGCCAACCTGTTCATATAGAATAAGGTGGATAGTCAGAGATTTTTACAAAAAATCTAACATGTATCATTTGTAAGTTTATTTAGTCAAAAAACAACCTATAAAATAGAGTTGTTTTTTTATGTTTTTAATTATAGCTATAGAAATTTAAAGGAGAAATACAATGAAAAGATTATTAACAAGCGAATCTGTGGGTGCGGGACACCCAGATAAAATTTGTGACCAAATTTCAGATGCAATTGTCGATGCTTTATTAAAGCAAGATAAATATTCAAGAGTAGCATGCGACGTTATAGCAAATGATGACCTCATATATATTGGTGGCCAAATTTCAACAAAAGGTTATATTGATACTATTAAGGAAGCATGAAAAATACTTAAAAATTTAGGCTATAAGGAAAACGATTTTAAAATAATTAACGCAATTACTGAACAAAGTCCTGATATTGCTCAGGGAGTAAACAAGAACAATAATAAAGAATTAGGTGCTGGCGATCAAGGGATTTTGTTTGGTTATGCCACTTGCGAAAATGAGTATTATATGCCATGGCCTATTGTGCTAGCTCATGAATTAGTAAAGCGCGCCGAAAATTTAAGAAGACATAAAAAATTTCCATATGCAAAGTCAGATATGAAAAGCCAGGTAACAGTTGAATATGATGATAAAAAAAATACATATACTATTAAAAAAGTTTTAATGTCAATTCAACATGAGGAAAATTTTAATTATGATAAATTTAAAACCTTTATAAAAACAAATATCGTTGACTATGTTTTAAAAGAACATAATTTCAATTTAGATTATGAATTATTAATAAATCCCACCGGTAGATTTGTAATAGGGGGACCAACCGGAGATACTGGTTTGACTGGTAGAAAAATAATTGTCGACACTTATGGTGGTTTTGCAAGACATGGTGGTGGGGCGTTTTCAGGTAAGGACGCAACCAAAATAGACCGTTCTGCAGCATATATGGCAAGATATATAACCAAAAATTTTGTTGCTGCTGGCATTGCAAAAAAAATGGAAATCCAATTATCTTATGCCATAGGATTGCCTAGACCACAATCAATTTATATTGAGACTTTTGGTACTTCTAAATATACAGAACAGGAAATAATTAATGCCGTTTATAAATTATTTGATTTAAGTGTTGAAGGAATTATAAACACACTAAATTTATTAAATCCAATTTTTCTACCAACCGCAACTTTTGGTCATTTTGGTAGAAATGACCTTAATTTAAGTTGAGAAAAAATTGACAAAATAAATGAAATAAAAGATTTCTTTAAAAATATAAAAAGATAAATTATAATTTTATATGTGTCTAGGGGATTAGTTTAATGGTAGAACAATGGACTCCAAACCCATTTGTGCGGGTTCGATTCCTGCATCCCCTGCCATATCATAAAATTGTTATAAAACAAGATGCATTACAAATGTATCTTGTTTTTTTAAAAAAGTAAAGCATTTCTTATTAATAGGTTTTAATAGGAAATGTAAAACGGCTAACTTCATGTTTTATGGCGATTAGGTTTATTTTTAATTTTTTCATTAGTTATATCGGTATAAATATCTTTTCTTTTTTTCTCAAAATCTGTTAAATTCTGGATTTCTATTTTTTATATTTCACATTAACTCCTATAATTATTTTAAACTATAGGATGTTGCAAAATAATTGAGAATTTACAAATTACGAACAAAAATATGCCTTATTAAGAAATGGCAAAAAAGAATTTATAATTATTAAAAATAGCAAATAATATAGGAATTAAATTAAAATAAAGGAATAAAAATGGGATACCCAAAAATTATTATTAATGAAACTAAATTCAAAACTAACGTTAGAAGAGCAATCGAAATTTGTAAGGTTAAAAATATTGAAGTTTTAGCAGTAACTAAAGGTTTTTGTGGAAATAGAAGAATGGCGGAATTATATGCTGAGGCCGGCATAAAAAACTTTGGAGATTCACGGCTAGATAATTTTGAAATATATAAAGATATACCAGGTCACAAACAACTTTTAAGAATACCAATGATTTCTGAAATACCAAAAATGATTGAATTATGTGATTCATCTTTAAATGGCGATTTAGATGTTATTAAAAAAATTAGTGATTATTGTTTAAAAAACAATAAAAAGCCGCATGAAATTGTTTTAATGGTGGACTTAGGTGATAGGAGAGAAGGTGTTTTGCCAGAAGATGCTTTAAAATCAGCTAAATTAATTAATGAAATGAAAGGTGTTAAATTAATTGGTTTAGGATGCAATTTCGGGTGTTACGGTGCTAGAATACCATCTGATGAAACAATGAAACAATTCGTTGAAATCCAACATCAAATTGAGGGTGAACTTAATATCAAATTAACTCATATGTCAGGCGGAAACTCATTAAGTTTACATATGGTGTGAGAAAATCGTATGCCAGAAGAAATCAATGTTTTAAGAATGGGTTTTGCAATGATTTTTGGTACTGAAGATATGTACCGTCAAACAATTGATGGAATGTATCGTGATGCATTTAGATGCGAAGTTGAAGTTGTTGAAGTTGATTATAAAAGCTCACTGCCAATTGGTGCTTGTGGAATTGATGCGTTTGGACATGTTCCTTATTTTGAAGACATTGGTGATATAAAAAGAATTATTTTGGCAATCGGTAAATTGGATACAATGTTTGATGCCATGATCCCATATGATGAAAAACTAAAAATTTTAGGTGGATCTTCAGATCATATGATTATCAACGCTCAAGATTCAAATATTGAATATAAAGCCGGTGACATCGTTACTTTTGGTCTTGACTGAGGAAGTTTATTATATCTATTCAATTCTTCATATGTAATTAAAGAATTTGAAAAATAGTTTAATTTTTGTGAAGAAATAACCAAACTTATTGAAAAAGAGATTTTTTGGAACTGTAGATAATTTTGTGTAAAAATCTCCTAATAGCAAATATTTAAAATTAAAATATTTATATAGGAAATTTTTTTAATATGCCAAAAAGAAATTAAAATGCTAAGCGCAAAAGAATTATATGATAAATATAAATCAGCAACTCAGGAAATGGTTTGCGAAATTATTAAGCAAAATACCAAGGGTCTTATTCAAATAAAACCAGAAGAAGAGATGAAAAAACACCTTGGTTACGATAGATATGAGCATGAAAAAGCAATAAAAGATAACTATCGAAATGGTAGTTATTCTAAAAATCTAAGATCAAATTTAGGTGAAATTGAACTTTAAATTCCGAGAGATAGAAACTCTGAATTTAAACCAACAATAGTTCCAAAATACCAGTATGATATTTCTAAAATTGAAAGCCAAATTATCGGTCTTTATTCAAAAAGAATTTCAACGAGAGATATATCTCAAACTCTTAAAGAAATGTACGGAGTTGAAGTTGATGCTACTTTCGTTAGCAGAGTAACTGATAAGATAATTCCACACATAACGGAATGAAGAAATAGACCCTTAAAAAAACTTATGCAATGGTTTTTATTGATGGAATAAGGTTAAAGTTACAGAAGAAAATAAACTTGTTAAAAAGTCAGTTTACATAGTTATGAGATACTCTTTGGAAGGATATAAGGATGTTTTGGGTTCGAAATTGGGGAATCTGAATGTGCAAAATATTGAATTCAAGTACTAAATAACCTTAAATTAAGGGGGGGTCATGAGATATATCTCATGGCGAGTGATAATTTAGCGGGAATTAACGAAGCAATCAAAGCTGTTTATTCTAAAACACAAATTCAAAAGTGCATAGTTCATCAAATAAGAAATTCGACAAAACATGTTAACTATAAAGATTTAAAAGAATTTACCCAAGATATGAAAAATATTTATAAATCCAGCAACCTAGATGAGGCTTCAAGGTTTCTTGAAATTTTTGAACAAAAATGAGATTTTAAATATAATTATGCAGTCAAAAGTTGAAGAAATAATTTCGATGAATTAGTTACTTTTTTTAATTTTCCAGCGAAAATTAGAAAACTAATTTATACAACAAATGTTATTGAAAATTTAAATAGAAATATTAGAAAAATTTCTAAAAATAAAACTTCATTTCCTACTGATGACTCTTTAATAAAAATAATTTATTTTGCAATTCAAAATCAAGTTGAAAAATGAGAGAAATCCGTTTCTGACTGAGGGGTTGTTTATAACCAATTGCAAATAATTTTCGAATAATAATAATAATAATAATAATTTAAAATAACCAAATAACATTTAGGAGATTAAATTCTCCGATTTTGTTATGTTATTAGGTTATTTTTACATAATAAATTTAGATTTATGTAAGCTATTCTCAAATCTCTTACTCAAAAAATAAGCAGGAGATAAATTTACACAAAATTTACTACACCACCTGTTAATAATGCAAATTATAAATATTTATCTCTTTTTCGCTACCATCCTTTGCTTCCAATTCTTCATATTCCTTTATTTTTGAATAATCACTAGGTATGTATCTATTTATAAAAATTTTTAAAGTTGCATCTTTTTTATCGTTATCTATTCCGATTATTATAATATCTGCAATGTCCAATTCCTTATCATTATATTTAACCTTATGTTTATTAATAGCTGAAAGAAAAGATCTTGTTTGTAAAAAACTAGGATAAGGTGAATGAATTGTTTTTTTTCAATTTGTTACGTCTTTATAAGTGTCTTCTGAGCTTGTTTTAAAAATTTTAAAATCTTCTAAATCCTGAAATGGTGTAGCATATCATTGCTCAAATTCAAACCCATAAGGTAGAAATTGAGTAATCATTTTTTTAGGAAGATAAAATAGCACTATATCCTTTAAATTTGATATTTTTTCTTCAAATTCTTCTCTAAAATCTCCTTTATTATCTTTTGATGTATTTATAAGTTTAATTTTCAATGGGATAACATAAAAACCCTCTTTCTTAATGCTATTTATATATTTTTTAACTTCCTCTATTTTATTAGAGGTTTTAAATTCATATTTTTTAAAAGGATTTTTAATTAAAATGTTATCGCCCTTAAAGGCATCCTTATAAAGAGTTACATCTTCTAAATAATTTCTATGAGGCATTGATGGTCCGATTGGCATATTAAGACGATCTAAATGTGTTATCACCGAATATATGCTAAAGCCAAGCAATGGAGCACCAATCACAACAGTTGGCACCAGCGCGCCTATTAATGCAATTTTTGTTTTCTTTTTCATTATTTTATTAACTCGCAATCCTTTAATCTTTCTGTAATTTCACTTCCAGTAACAAAATTAGCACCATCCCAAAAATATTTTCCTAGTTCACCTTGATCTTTATTTTCTAAATATTCAAGCCATTTAATGTTGTTTGTATCAATAATAACTTGATTTCATTTGTCATATCAATTAAAATTAACTAGTGCTCTTCCATCTTCATAAACTCCATAAGCTACATAAATATGCGAAGATTCGCCATTCAATTCATATCCACCATTCTTAAATTCTCTTGTATCCGAAACTAGAAATGCTGGTATTTTTTTATCCTTAATAAAATTTACAATATTATTGCTTCTGTTATATCAATAACTAAATGTATAATCAACATATTTTTTGTTTAATAGATTTTTAATAATTTCTTTCCTATTTCAGTATGTTGTACCCTTCTTGAATTTAAATTTTTCTAAAAGATCTTTCATATAAACATCATTTAATTTTGGAGAAAAATAATTTTCTTTTAAATATTTAACTTTTTCATTATTAGTTAAATTGGAAAAATATGTTCTGAGCTGATGAGTTTTTTCATACTCATAATCATAAACAAGGTCACCATTTATAATTTCCCATGGCATTGAGTCATAATCATATATTATTCCTGCATCAAAGGATTCTGTTTTATCTATATATTTTTCTTCTTCTTGAAATCCTAAATATCTAGGATTTAAAAAATAATTATTATAAAGTATCATCTGATTTATGGCAATATAGCCGCATATTCCACCTCAGTCTTCTTCGTTTGTGTAATATTTAGCATCATTAATTCCAAAAACCTTATTGTTGTTTGATTTAAAAAATCATGAATACCTAATTTCATCATCAGCATATAAAAAACCGTTGTATTCATTTCTTATACCATTTTTCTTGAAATCTGTTAAACTAGAATTTTTTACGGTGTTTAAATTCCAAATATTAAAATTGCTAAAATTAACATTTTTAAAATTTTTTTCAATTTTTTTAGATTGATCTTTTCAATCATCGGTCACATTTTTGGTTTTCTTAATAGGCCTATGAACGTCACCGGGAAATGGTTTATCCCTATCGCGAATATTTGTATAATCAAATGATGTTTCGCTATTTCTTAATATTATTGTATCCTTATTAGGAAACATTAGCATCATTTCTGGCGTAAAAATATAATAAGGATTAACTTCTACTATTTTTTCTCTACCATGATCAAAGATTGAATAACCACCATTTTCATAGCCGACTATATAGTTATATTTATCAATATTAAAAAAATTACCTGATATAAATTTAATTTTGGTATCTTGTCGCCCTGTTAGTCTTATAAAATCGCACAAACAATAAGCACCAACTTTTTCCTTATATTTTATTTCTAATGCTTCATCTGTATTGTTACTATTTTTAGTATAAGAGATAACCAATATTGGACTAACCACTAGCGGCAATCCTAGTAAAAAACTTATCTTTTTCATATATCCCCCTTAACTTAATTTTAAAACTTTAAATTTTTTCAACAATAAATGAGGCATTTTTTACAAAAAAATGCATACTTAATATCAAAAAATAGACCCAAAACCCTAACTAGTTTTAGGCCTATTGGTTCTATTATTAACCTTTATTTTTTATAAAATATTCATTAATAAAATACTTCATTCTTACAATTTAATATTTTAAAAATTAAAACATTAAATAAAAATTAATATATTATCCCTGTCTTTAATAAACAAATACATTATAAAAATTTCTTTTGTAATTTTATTTAGCTATCTTAAAATAGCAAACATCTCCATCCTTCATTAGATAATTTCGGCCTTCTAGCATCATTTTACCTGCTTCTTTCGCTTGTTTTTCACCACCACAAGCAATATAGTCATCGTACTTAATAACCTCAGCTTTAACAAATTTCTTTTCAAAATCAGTATGAATAATTCCGGCACATTCAGCTGCATTCATTCCTTTTTTAAACACTCAAGCTCTTGTTTCAACTTCTCCAACAGTGAAATAGGTAGCTTGATCTAATAAATAAAAACTCTTAGATATAAGTTCGGCAAGTCCGGATTTATCGATATTATATTCATTTAAAAACATTGTTTTTTCTTCATTTAAAAAGCTAGATACTTCATATTCAATTTTTATACAAATTGGAATTATATATTCATTATTTTTTTCTAATTCTTGTTTTAATCTTAAAAAATATTTTGCTTCTGATAGATTTTTGTATGAATTTGCATCAAGATTAGCAACATAAATAGTAGGCTTAATTGTAAGAAATTGATAATTTTTAATAATTGCCAATTCCTCAGATGAAAAGTCAATATCCTTTAGCATTTTTTCATCAGATAAATAATCTTTAATTCTAACCAAAAGTTCATATTCTTTTTTTAATTCCTTGTCATTTGAGTTAATTGCCTTTTTGCTAATACGTCCTAGAACATTTTCAACCATCTGCAAATCTGCTAAAATTAGTTCTAAATTAATTATTTTTAGGTCGACCAATGGATCAATATGATTTCTCACATGAACTATATCAGCATTTTCAAAACATCTAATTACGTGTACTATTGCATCCACTTCACGGATGTTAGATAAAAACTTATTACCTAATCCCTCACCCTTCGAGGCCCCTTCGACAAGTCCGGCAATATCAACAAATTGAAATGTTGCTGGAACAATTTTTCTAGCATTAACAAGAGATGCTAAACTATATAATCTTGAATCTTCTAAATTAACTATTGCAATATTAGGTTCAATAGTAGTAAATGCGTAATTAGCTGACTCTGCTTCATTTAATGTTAAGGCTGAAAAAAGTGTGCTTTTTCCAACGTTTGGTAATCCCACAATCCCTGCTTTTAATGACATAAAAACCTCCAATAAAGAAAAAAATTTATACTAATAATTTTAATGTAATATAAGAAAATAATTTATTATTATAACAATAAATAACTCACAGAATTTAAGGTAGGTTTATTATGTATAAAAGATTCTCAAAAGGTATGATTGAGATTATCACAGGTCCCATGTTTAGTGGGAAAACCGAGGAACTACTAAGAAGATTAAGAACATTATCATATGCTAAATTTAATAGTTTAGTAATTAAGCCTGAATATGACAATCGTTTTTCTGATAGCGAAATAGTAAGTCGCTGTGGATTAAAAGAAAGAACTTTTTCAATTAAACAAATTGAAGATATTTATGAATTGCTTGACAAAGCTAAATATGATGCAATTTTAATTGATGAGGCTCATTTTTTTGGAAATAATTTAATTTCAGTGGCCGATGATTTGGCAAACAAGGGATATTTAATAATAATTGCTGGACTTGACCAAGATTATCGACGTCAACCTTTTGGACCGATGCCTAATTTAATGGCTATTGCTGAAACAATTACTAAATTGCATGCTATTTGCGTAATATGTCAAAATGTTGCAACTACTTCATATAGAAAAATAAAAAATAAGAGCTTAAATTTATTAGGTAATTACAATGAATATGAAGCTAGATGTCGTAAGTGTCATTTATTAGGTGAAAATGTTCAAAAAATAAAATAAAAAATGGGGCGTTCGAAGGGGATCGAACCCTCGTATGCCGGAGCCACAACCCGGAGCGTTAACCACTTCGCCACGAACGCCATTTTCTAAATTGCTTTATTATTTTAACATAAATAAACGTTTTTTTACAAATTTTAGGTTTATTATCTACAATGTAAAGCAAATTTCATAAGTTTGAGTTTTTAGTAGTTGCAATCAAAAAACACACATTTATTTTGCGTGTTTTTTTGATAAATTAAGCTTTTGTATCTAATTGAAAAAGTTCAATTTCATAAATAGTAGAGTGACCTTTAAACTTAAATGGAAGAACAATTTTACCATCTGCTTTCTTTTCTAAGCAAAGTGCTTTTCTACTATTTTTCTTATTAGAATTACTTGCAAAAAGTATTTCTTTTTTATGTCAAAGATCAACAAATTCCTTTGAGAAAATTCCTGATCCAAGGTTTTTTGCTTTGTTTTTCTTGTTGGGTTTCTTTTCGGAGAACATAAAATCATTTTTTTGATCAAAAGTAACATAACCAAAGTAGTGATGTTCTCTTTCATTTGACAACCTACTATTTCCTTTTAATATAGTAATAATTGTATTTTTAACATCTTCAGTAATTGAACTAGTTGATACAATTGAATTATTATTTATTTTATCAACTATTTTTTGTTGTTCCTCAGTTAGATTTTCCTCGACATTTGCATCCGGTTGTTTTTTCTTGGCATCTGTATTTTTATTTAAGTTGTTTTTTGCTTGCTCAAGTAAATTAGACAATTTTTTGGTAGCATCTTCTATTTTTTCAAAATCTGAATTATCTTGTTTAACAACTTCCTGTTGTTTTTTTAATTCATCGTCTAATTGCTTTTTAATATCAGCATGTTTTTGGTTAGTAAGAGTTTTTGAATAATCTTCCACTTCTTTAGCTATTTTATTGAATGAAGCTAGTGCTTGTAGCTTAGAATCTTTTTCTTGTTGTGCATCATCAATATCCCTTTTTGCATTTTTGGCTTTAAGTGTAGCTTCAATTAATACTGATGAAATAGAATCAATTTGCTCCTTAGTACTTTTATCATTAATAGCATTTTCATTTTCTTGAATGACTTTATCCAATTCATCCTTTATTGCTTTATATCTAGAATCTGACTCCAATTCCTTGCTTATTTTTTTAGCGGCATTAAGATTATTATCAAATTCAACTCTTGCCTCGATTTCATCATCGATTGGTTCAGCCATTTTTTTTGCTTTTTCTGATGCATCTTTTAATTTTTTAGTTGCTGCTTCAAATTGTTCAGCAGTACTATTATCATTAATATTTTTAACTATTTCATTAACTTCCTTTTCCAGCATGGACTTTATTTCCGCATACTTAGGACCACTCAAATATGTTAATTGATCATCGATGATATCTTTTTGCTTTTTATATTCTTGTTTTGTTTTTTCTAAAATATTATTTGTATTATCACTACCCTGTTGTTCATCTATCATTTGTTTGGATTCTTTAGCAGAATCAATAGCATTGGCTATTTTATTTGCTGCTTGCTTGAATTGCTCAACACTAGACTTGTCAGAAATTTCTTTTTTAGCAGTATTAATAGATGATTCAAGTTTAATTTTAGCTTCCTTATACTTATCATCTAGCAACGAGGATAATAACTTATTTGCTTCATCCAATTTAGTGTTATATAAGGATTTAACAGCTTCTAATGAATTATTATTTTTTACATCTATAGTATTTTTCTTAATTTCACTAACTTGACTAACTAACTTTAATAACGCATCCTTAAAATTGGAATTTGTTGACTTATCAGAATTTAGCACCTTTTTAGCATTATCGATAGCTTTTTTAATTTCTAACTTTTGTGAATCATTAAGTTTCTTATTAGATTTTAATTCTTGCTCAAAGGTTTCGATTTGCTGAGATAGCTCTTTTTTAGGTTTAGCATGTAACACGATCCCTACTGATAAACCGGTTGCAAGCACGACAGCTGTACCGCTAATAGAACCTAACGAAATTAGCAATTTACTCGATTTTTTCATTTTAATTTTCTCCCACATTTTTAGCGCAAAAATTATTATTAGTGCAATTCATTTATTGTACAGGACTTATCTAAATTTATAACATAACTAAATTAGTTATTTGCCATTTTCTTTAATTCATCGCTAGTAAATAGTTCTATTTCATATATCTTATCGCTGCCTTTAAACCTAAAAGGTAGAACAACTTTGCCATCCTCCTTTAATTCAAGACATAACGCTTTTCTTCTGCTATTTGAACCGGCATATAAGACATCTTTTCTATTTATTAAATCCATAAATTCTTTAGCAAATAAATTTCCAAGATCTTTCTTTTTTCCTTTTGAATTTTCAGAAAATTGCAAGATTGGTTCTTGTCCTTTTGTTGGCCTCTTGTAGCTTAAATAGCCAAAGAAGTATCTCACATGTTCATTTTTATCATGACTTTTAGGAGATTTGTATATTTCAATAATAGCTTTTTTAACATCCTCACTAATGGTGCTATTATTTAAAATTGTTTTATTTTTTATTTTTTCAACTAATGCCTTTTGCTCAGCTGTTAAAGTTTCTTCTGTAGTATCTGCTTTTTGTGCGTCTCTTTTGATTTGTTCAAAGAATTTTTTAAGGCTTTTAGCAATATCTTTAACTTTGCGAGAAGTTGTATTTTCCTGATCTACAATACTTTTTTGTTTATTTAACTCAGCCTCTAATTTATTTTTAAGACCATCTTGTTCAGGTTTTTTTAATGTCTTAATAAACTCTTTAATTTCATTTTCTAATTTATAAAAATCGTCTTTTGCTGCTTTTTTAGTATCATCAGTTTTTGATTTATTATCAATTTTTTTCTTTTCTGCCTTAGCTTGATTAATTGCATCATTAATTTCATTTGTGGCAGCAAGAAATTCATCCTTAGAACTTGATTCAGTTATCGTTTTTTTATTTTTATTAACTTTTTCTTCTAACGTCTTCTTAATAGTTGCGTATTCAGGTTTTGCTTCTAATGTTTTAATTAGTTCATTAGCTTTAGAAATAACTTTGCCATATTCTTCTTTAGCATTTTCTAAATTTTTATTAGAATTATTTAAATTATGAACATCAATTGATTGTTTTTCACTATTAGCAGTTTCAATAGCACTTATCAATGATTTAGTAGCATTTTCATACTGTTCTTTTGTACTTTTATCGCTAATTTCTTTTTTTGCTAAATTAATAGATGATTCCAATTTTGTTTTTATTTCTTTATATTCATCTTTTGAAAGCGTAGTTAGTAATTCGTTGGCTTCATTCAATTTAGATTCATATATTTTTTTAGCTTCGCTTAATAATAAATCAGGTTTTGAATCAAAGCTTTTTTTCCTAATCTCACTAACCTGACTAACGAGTTTTGATAATGCTTCTCTAAAATTAATATTTGATGATTTGTCAGAATTTAACACTTTCTTAGCATCATCAATTACCTTTTTAATCTCGGTTTTTTGTGATTCGTTAAGCTTACTATTAGATTCTAATTCTAATTCAAAAGCTTGAATTTGTTGTGCTAATTCTTTTTTTGGTTTTGCTTTCATAACTAAACCAACCGATAAACCGGTAGCAAGTAAAACTACTGCGCCTGTAATAGAACCTAACGTGATTCATAATTTACTTGACTTTTTCATTTTTATTATAATCTCCCTAAATTTAAAAATAAATTTTACTAATCAAATTTATTAAATTATTTAAACTGTTATTATTCTACAATGCTAGGATTTGTTTTAAGCATATTCTTTAATTCATCACTTTTGAATAACACTATTTCATAAATTTTTTCATGTCCGTTAAATTTAAAGGGCAATACGACAGTTCCGTCTTCTTTTAATTCAAGCGATAAAGCTTTTCTAGCATTGCTTGCTTTAGATGAAGTTGGAAAAACAATTTCTTTCTTTAATACTAAGTTAACGAATTCGCTAGCAAATATTTCATGGCCAAGATTTTTCGCCTTAATCTTGCCTTTTGGTCTTTTTTCTGAGAATTTAAAATCATGAGTTTTTTTATCAAAACTTATATATCCAAAGTAATAATTTACCTTTTCTTCATTAACTCTAGATTTCTTTTTAAATATTTCAATAATTGAATTTTTTACATCCTCGGTAACGGCAGCTTCTTTTATAATTGTTTTATCCTTAATCTTATCAACTATTTTTTGTTGTTCTGGATTTAAATTTTCTGATGCCTGTTCGCTTCTTTGAGATTCTTTCTTAATTTGTTCAAAGAAAGTCATAAGTTTCTTTGTAATTGTTTGAATTTTTCTGGCTGTTAAATTTTCTTTATTAATGTCATCTTTGCTTTTTTCTAATTCAGCTTCAAGTTTCATCTTAAGTTGAGAATGCTCAGGCTTTGTTAATGATTTTTGAATAAATTCAGTAATTTCAGTTTCAAGTTTTTTAAATTCAGCTTTTGCTTCATCAATTTTTTGTTTTAAAATTTCTTTTTTATCTATTTCCTTTTTTTCATTATTAGCAGATTCGATAGCAGTTTCTAATTCCTTGGTTGCACTTTTATATTCTTGATCAGTAGTTTTATCATTAATCTTTGCTTTAATTTGGTTTAATGAATCATCTAATTTTTTCTTGACATTTTCGTATTTAGCTTCCTTAAGAGAACTTGATAATTCTTCAGCTTCCTTTAATTTTTCTTCATAATCTTTTTTAGCATCAACCTTTGGTGTGGTTTGCTTATCAAGTTCTATTTTTGCTTTTCTTGCATTGTCAAAAGCTTTTTCTAGTTTTTTTATTGCTTCTTTAAAATCATCAATGGTACTGCTATCACTAACACTATTAACAATCGCTTGAACTTCTTCCTGTAATTTATCTTTTATATCTTTATATTTGTCACCAGCCAATTCGACATCATATATATCAAGAAAATCATTGGATAATTTATTATAAAAAATCTGTTGTTGTTCTTCTAATTGGTGTTGTATTTTATCATCAATTATTTTTTTATCATTCTTAGTTTTTTCTATTAATTCAGTTATTAACTTTGTAGCACTATCATATTGTTGTTTAGTACTCTTGTTTGTAACTTGGTCTTTTAATTTCTTAAATGATTCATCAAATTTTTGTTTAATATCTTTGTATAAATCACCATCAAGTTCTTTTGATAATTTATCTCCTTCACTAATTTTTTCTTCATATTTATTTTTAGCTTCAAATAAATTCTTTTCTTCCAAATCAATTTGCTCTTTTAATTTTAAAGCTTCATCTATTGCTATTTGTAATTTAATTTTGGCTTCATCATAATCGTGTTTTTTACTTTTATTATTTAAATTATTAGTTATTTCTTTGATGGATAGATCCAATCTTGCTTTAACATCATAATACTTATTAGCTAAAAGCTTGTTTGATAGTTCTTTTGCTTCTTTAACTTTGTCATTAAAATCATTTTTAATATTTTCGAGAGTATCAATTTCTTGTTTAGCTTGTATAGCTTCTTTTATCGCTACTTCTAGTTTTTGTTTTGCTTCGTCATAGTCGCTTTTTAAACTGCCATCATTTATATTTTTTGTTGACTCATAGATAAATAAATCAAGTCTAGATTTAATGGCTTCATACCTTGGAGATGATAATAATATTTGTAATTGTTTAGCTTCTTGTAACTTGTTATTATACGATTTTTTTGCAAACCTCTTTAACTTGTCAATATCCATTTCTTCAGTATTTGGATTTTGTTTAATTTCTTCAACAGAATTAACTAATTGCGCAATGGCATTTTCAAAATTTAAGTTTTGTGAAGAAGTGCCAGAAAGAAAAGCCTTGGCAGCTTCTATTGCCTGCTTAATTTTTGTCTTCTGGTTTTCGTTAAACGAAATATTAGTTTTTAATTCTTTTTCATATTGATCAATCTTTTGAATTAAAACATTTCTAGGCATAGATTGTTGTACAGTATAGATTGATATTCCCGCGGCTGCAGCAATAGTTCCAACATTGGCTCCGCATAATGCAATTAATAATTTACTAGACTTCATTACGTGCTCCTTATTTATAAAAATAATTACTAATTATATATTTAAAACTCATTGAACCTATTTATAGTCGCTAGGTTTCTCATTGCTTGTAAATAATTCAATTTCATATACCTTGGTATGATCTTTAAACTTAAATGGCAATACTATTTTTCCATCACTTTTTAATTCAAGAGCTAACGCCTTTCGAGCACTTTTACCTGTTTTATTAGTTGGAAAAATTATTTCCTTTTCATGGACAAGTTTGATAAATTTCTCATCGAAAAATCCGATACCAAGATTCTTATGTTTTATTTTGCTTTTATTCTTTTTAGTAGGCTTTTTCGACGAGAACTCAAAACTATTATTTTTAAATTCAATGTATCCGAAATAATAATGAAAATTTTCACCAGATACTTTGCTATTGTCTTTAAGTACTTCTAAAATATAATTTTTAACTTCTTCTGTAATTTTATCTATCTTTAATAATGTTTTACTATTTAACTTATTAACTATATCTTTTTGTTCTTGCGTTAATCCATCATCAGGTTCTTCGGCCTTGTTTGCTTCCGACTTAGCTTGTTCAAATATTTTTGTAAGTTTTTCCGTTGCTTTTTTGATTTTATTAAGTGTTGATTCACTATTAACTATTAGTTTTTGCTTATTTAATTCATTTTCTAAATTAGTTTTAATGCTCATTTGACTAGGTTTTGTTAATGTTTTTAAAAAATCTTCGACCTTTCGTTCCAAGGCCATAAATTCTGCTTCGGCATCCTTTTTTTCTTTTTCAGTATTTATTTTTTTGTCAATTTTGTTCTTCTCACTCTTAGCTTTTTTGATGGCTTTATCTACCTCACCAATTGCATTACCAATTTCTTCTCTAGTATTGTTCACATTTACTGAATCTTTCTTTTCTTTAACCACCTTTTCTAAATCGTCTTTAATATTTTTATATTCATTGTTACTATCGAGCTCAGTAGCAATTCTTTCTGCTTCTGCAACTTTTTCATGCAATTTTTCTATTAATTTTAATCTAGCTCCGATTTCTAGTATTTCATCATAAGCGTTAGCAATTAACTCTTCTAATTTCTTAGTTGCTTCATCATACTCTTTTTTTGTATGTTTTCCACTACCTAATTTAGTTTTTATTTCTGCCACTTCCAAATCTAGCTTATTTTTGACTGAACTATATCTACTATCTGAAAAATTATCATTTTCAAACTTTTCGACCTCTTTAACTTTGGCATCATAAGCTGCTTTTGACTCTTCAGTTTCCA
>NZ_JBSQBC010000011.1:0-27414 GCF_053851675.1 Mycoplasma sp. 1781 | reverse complement strand
CTAAGGCATTTAACTTACGCTGATGAAGGGTGATGAGGGTGTTTATGTTGTTAAAAATTTCTCTTATCTTTTTCATTTCATGAAAACCACATAATATAATATTTTTATTTTGAACAAAATTAATGTAGTGTCTAGCATGCCCAAAATTTTCAAGTTTTACACTTAACATAATTAAAAATAAGGAGTAAACATCAAACATTGTATTTTTATTAATTAGTATTTTAATAGCACTCGATTTAACTAAAAAAGGAAAATTAACATATTTAAAATCTTGAGTAAAATCATCAAAAATAATACATTCCTTATCAAAAGTATTTGCTTCATTTGAATAGCCTAAAATAAATGATTTATTAGCTGTTAAAACCGGATTTTTCCCAGATTCTGGTATTTCATCATATTTTGTATAAAAATTATCAGGCCTAATATAATTCAATAAATTCCCCAGCCTTTCCTGTTCTCAAGCGTAATGCTAAAGATAAAAAATAAGGTGTTAAAGTTCTCCAAAATGTGTTTATCTAAAGATGATAAACCTAAGTTTGTAAAAGAACTCAAAGAATTGATCATAGATTGTCTTTCTAGTTTTAAATTAGCATAAAAAAACTACCACATAATTTGGTAGTTAATCTTAATTATTATTTAGCCATTTGTTCGGCAACTTCTGCGGCAAAGTCAACTGTTTTCTTTTCTATTCCTTCACCAACCTCATATCTTTTAGCACTAACTAAAGTCAAGTGAGAATCATTTAGATACTGCCCAACAGTTTTAGTATCTTCCATTACGAAGGGTTGATATAATAAAACACCTTTTTCGTTTAATTGTTTTCTTAGTAAACCTTCCTTAATAGATTGTTGAATCTTTTCAGGCTTATTTGCTAGAGCAGGTGATGCATCCAACATATCATGAATACCCTTTAACTCAACTGGACACAAACATTGTTCTGTTAAATAAGATGGGTTAAGGGCAGCGATATGCATCGATACATTTCTTAATGCTTCAGCATTCATACCCTTACCCATAATAATCGTTGCCACTCTATTATTAGCATGAGTATAGCCGGCCACAATTTCGCCTTCCTTAGCAACATATTTTAGCGCTCTTCTTAATGTTATTTTTTCACCAATTTTTGCTGTTAATAAACTGGTTTGATCCTCGATTGAAACACCATCAATTTTAATTGCCTGTAATTCTTCATCATTGGTAAAATCATTTACCAACAATGATTCACCGATTTTATTTGCTAATTCAATAAATAATTCATTTTTAGAAACAAAATCTGTTTCAGAATTAAGTTCAAATATAACTGCAACGTTATCTTTAACAACAGCTCTAACAATACCTTCGGCTGCGATTCTTCCAGCTTTTTTAGCAGCCTTTAAAATTCCTCTTTCTTGTAATCAGTCGATTGATTTTTCAACATCATTGTCATTAGCCTCAAGCGCTTTTTTAACATCTAAAAATCCTAAATTCGTTCTTTCTCTTAATTCTTTAATTTTATTTAAATCGATTGACATATATACCCTTTCTTATACTTTGAGATAATTTATTTTTCCTCAGGTGTTTTCGAAGATTCTACTGGTTTATTAAATCTTCTTTCTCTCATTTCTCTCATTTCGCTTGTTCTAGGATCTTCTGGTAAAACAATTTCCTCATTAGTTTTATAAGCAAATAATTGAGAACCACCTCTAGCAGAAGCAATAGCATCAGCTAAAATTGTAATAATTAAAGTTAATGATTTTGCCGAGTCATCGTTTGCTGGAATAACAAAATCTACTAAATCTGGATTTGAATTTGTATCATGAATTGCAAAAACTTTTAAACCTTTTCTCTTTGCTTCTCTAATAGCAATTTCATCTTCAACAGGTGAAGCAACAATCATAACTTGTGGCATCTGCGCTTTATTAGCTAGTTTTCTAATACCACCAAGGTTCTTTTGCAACTTAGCAATCTTCTTATCGTTTAGAAGACCTTCTTTTTTAGTATATCCTTGATATCCATTTTTTTGCAAAGCTTCTAATCTGTCAAGTTCCTTAACGCTCTTAAAAATTGTTTGCGAATTTGTTAAAGTTCCGCCCAATCAACGTTCAGTAACATAAACTGAATTAGTTCTTGCTGCTGCTGATTCAATAGCAGATTTAGCTTGTTTTTTAGTACCAACTCAAATAAATGAGATTGGTTTTTGAGCCATTTTATTTAATAGTTTGTATGCATATTCTAAAGTTTTTTGAGTTTTAGCAATATCGATAATATGTATACCTGATCTTTTTCCATAAATGTATTGTTTCATCTTTGGATTTCAACGGCTTACTCTATGACCAAAATATGTTCCTGCTTCTAATAATTTTTCTCTTGAAACAATAACGGGTTCGCTAGATACTGCAGTTTTTTGTTCAACTGGCTTTTGTTCAACTTGTTTTTGTTCTGTTGTCATTTTTTTAATCTCCTTTTTAAGATATAAATAAAAATAAGTTTGTTTTTTCTTCCTATTGTTTCTAACAATCAACACCAAAAAAGGCACATGCGATTGAATTCACAATAGTGTTTGATAAATTAATTTTGTTTTTTCATAATCTATCGATACTTTTATAAAAAGTACTTTCAAATTTTAACACAATTTTAGTAAAAAAATAATAAGTTAGAAGACTGAAATTTATATGGTGGATTAATTATGTGAATGATTCAGTACATACCAAAGGATTGACAAATATAAAAAAATAGAAATTTAAATCTAAATTTAATCAACAATAAGGAGTTTTGTTATGATAATTCAAAATTTTTTTGTATAAAAATACATTTCTTTTTTAGCTTAATAGAAGTAAAAATTAGGTATAATAAAAACACTTTTACATAAGATAAAAATTTAATATTGAGGTTTTTTATGCAAAAAAGCAAAAAGAAGAAGATTTTAATAGCAAGTATTTCCACTGTTTCAATGCTAGGTATTATAGGGACTGCTGTGGGAATAGGATATGCTACTTTTTTAAAAAACAACAAACAGCAGCAAGAAACACAAGACTTAATCACGGCTGCTAAAAATTTAGTTGCAAACATAGTGAATGAGGATAGCAAAAGAGATTTTTTAAAACAAATTAATGATCCTAAATTTAGACAATATTCGCCTAAAAATTATGCTACTCTACAAATTATTTTAAAAAACATAAAAAAGCAGATAGAAGAGGATAGAGCATTTGTTTTATCAAAAATTAATCAATTAAAAAACACCGAAATAAAAAACAATCTTCTCAATCGTTTTCAAGATAACAATAATGCTGCAAACCTAAAAAATATTTTAGAAGAAACTAACAGACAATTAATATTGCAAGAAAAAACAAAAAGTTTGGAATTAGCTAAAATAGAACTAAATGCCTTGATAAAAGATTTAAGTAAGGATAAAAAAGAAAAATTTATCATCCAAATAAGTGAAGCTAAAACACTAGAAGAAATAAATCTAATTAAAAAAAATATTATTGATTTCCTATCAAAAATAAGCACTGAAGATCAACTATTAAAAAATAAAATAAATGCCCTAATCGAAAAAATTAATGCATCTGATATTTCAAACAATGATAAAGAAGAACTAGCAAATAAAGCTAAATTAGCTACGAACAAAAATATCGAAGAAGTTTCAAAATTGCTAGATTTAGAAATAAACAAAGCAACTCTAAAACAAGAAGTGTTAATTTTGCTTAATAAACTTTCTAAAACAAAGCAAAAATACAAAGAATTAAAACAAAAATTTAGTAATAAAGACGCAAACGTCGACGATTTTAATGATATTAAAAATCAAGTTAATAGTTACTTAAATAAACTAAAATCCGATGTAGAAATATTGCTTGATTCCTTTCAAGATGATAATTTAAAAAAGCAATTAAAAACCGAATTAAGTAGTGCTGATAATGAAGAAAAAATATTAGATATTAAAGCAAAAATTCTTGCTCATCAAATGAAACCGGATGTGCAAAAATTATTAGAATTAATTTCAAGACTTTCTAGTAAAAATCCATTAAAAAAAGAGTTGTCAGACCAACTAAACCAACAAAATATTAATGCAAAAGAAATTGACAACATCATTAAAAAGTTAGATAATGAAATTCAAAAAATTTTAGACAAAACTGCTAAAAACATAGAAAAGCTTGATGGATCACCTAAATATAATGAATACCAAAATGAAATTAAAAAAGGTAATATAACTGAAGATGAGCTAGAACAAATTAGTAATGATGCCAATAGTATCTTTGATGAATATAACCAAAAAGCAATTGTGTATGTAAATGCTCTTAACATTGAAATAACAATCAAAAACAAATTATCAACCTTAATTAAAACTTCTAAAAATATAAAAAATAGTGATTTTTATAAATCAAAAGCAAAACTATATAATGATATATCTTCAATTCATGACATTGATAAACAAGAAAAACTAAAAAATGAACTAGAAAAAATTTCTTTCACAAATAATGATTATCGTGATCTTTTTGGCGAGTTATCACAAAAAATTGATAATGAAATAAACAAGCAAAATAATAATCCAAATGAAGCACCACAAATACCATCTCCAAACGTGCCAGATATAACTCCATCACCAGGCATAGATGTACCTGCTCCTAACTATGAAAAAATAAATGATAGTCAAGCATTACTTGCCGAAGCTCAAAAACAAATATCAACAGTAAATGAATTCTTTGAAAAAACAGATAATGATCCTGAATTGGTCGATGAACGCCATAAGCTTGCAATAGCATATACAAACTTAATAAAATATCGCGACCGCCAAAGAGATTACAATAATAACATCGAAGAATTAAATGATGCTCTAAAAGAATTTAAAACACAGTTATATAATCTAAGCCAAAAATTTAAGAAGGTTATTAGAAACCATGAGCTTCAAAAACTTAATACCGATATAAACTCAACAACTAATAATTCTAAAACCGATTCACCAAAGCACAGTCTAGGATTTGATTTAATATTTAATAAATCTACACAAAAATTCAATGATGCCAATGCTATTGTCACCCAAACACCTTATTATAAAAAGAAACTTCAAGAATTTAAAAACTATCTAAAAACAGCTAATAACAACACTGGTTTAGATTTATCAAATAATCGCTTAGATCCTGGTTTTTTAAACTATCTTAAGGAAGTTGGCATATATGGAGAATATGGTGATAATGATGAACAAAAATGACGTCAATTCTTTAATGGGTACAATAAAGAACATATGATGAAAGCTTTGTTCCTTGACACTTTTGATACTATACCCAACAATTCTATCGAAATTAAACAAGATGAGAATACTGCTAATAAAATTAAGGGAATTATAAGAAACAACCCTTTTGGCTATCTTCCATCTAATCTAAGTCAGTTTCTTTATTATATCGACTTAGATACAATCAAAAAAATGATAGACTTCAATCAAGAAATTGAAGAAATAAAAGCTAAACATAATGATTTAACTGGCGAAATAACATTATTATTTAAAACTAAATCTACACAATTTAGACATCTAACACTTAACACAAGCAATTCATTGCTAAGAAAAAATGATGATTTTTATCAATACATCTATGATAGGTCATTCTCACTAAATTATAAAGGTATTTATACAGTACGGCCACCCTTTGGTGGAAGTCCTTCGCAACACTATACAAGTACTTCTGGGACAGCATGAATTGTAGACAGAATTGATAATAAAATAACAACCAATAAAAATGGTGGCGAAGAATATGAATTTTTAGTTGCAACCAATGCCCACGTAGCATCATTAACTCATATCTTTGACAAAAGTATTGTGTACAACAAAAATACAGATAAAAAAAATATTAATAACTTTGTTGGAAGACTAGACCCTAATTTTAATTTCAATAAGCATAACTATGAAACTGCGAATAATGGTGAAATTATTAATGATTATCAAAAATACTTTAAAAAATCGCTAAACACACATCAGGGTACTGATACAAAAAGTCAGTATTTAGATTGGATATACTACACTCCAAGATTTAGCTCGAAAGGATTAAGAGCAAATCGGGCTGTCACAAATTTCTTTGATGAACTCACAGATGTCAATAACCGCCTTGGGACAGTTAAAAATGGCGGAGCTGATTTTGCAATCCTTAAACTAAGATTCACTAAAAATAATATAAGAGATCTATTTCCTACCCTATATGAAATTTTAGACACACCAGCCGAAAAGGATTGATATATTGGTTTTGGTAATGAAACAAATAAGCAAAAGAATCACGAGAGCCCCATCCAAACTCATTTTGTGCTCGGTTTTCCAGATGTCAATGGAACAATTAAATTAAATGCTGCCAGATCACAAGGTGGCTATATTGAAACAAAAAACCGTGTTGTTGATAATGATAAAAATAACAAAGATAACTTTAATAGCTTATGGGTAAGATATAACGAAAAAGAAAACAAAGATTGAAATAGTATAGACAATAAATGAATGGACTATGAAAAACCATTTGGAAAAGCATCTGAACACGGAATGCCTAAAAATATTCTCCAACAGATGACAACACTATATCTTAACAATGAAAACAACGAATCACTTGATAGCGGTTCAAGCGGTTCGATGGTAATAGATTCAAGATTTAATTTAATTGGAATTAATTTTATTCATATTGTCGAAAGTGACAATTCTGAAAACAGGGGTAACCAAATTATCTTGTTTAGAGGCGAAAGTGAATATGATCCAAAAGAATTTTCAGGTGATATAAAGCATGATTTCATAACAAAACTTGAAGTAGATAAGCTTAAAACTATTAAGCTAAACCCTAAAATTTAAATCAAAAAAATATCCCCAGCTTATTGCTGAGGATTTTTAATATATAAAATTCAATAATTTTAGATAGTTACTATCACATAACATCTTTACGTGATAAAGGCATTGACATGCAACGTGCATTACCCATACCTAATGATAATTGGTTACCATGGAATGGAAGAACCTTGATTCCAGCAGCTTCTAAGGCAGCGTTTGTCTTTTCGTTACGTGAATAACCAATAACAACACCTGGTCTAATTGCTAGATAGTTTGTACCATCAAAGTGAGTTTCTCTTTCAATTTCCATTTGTGAAGCACCTTCACCAGCAATTGGAATTAAGATAGGTTTTTTGTTAATAATTGATTCTAATAATTGTTCTAGTGGTAAACCATTTTCCATTGGTTGTGGTTCTTCTCCGCCATTTACTAAATCATAGTCTCAGAATTTAAATACATCATTAGCAATAGGCGAGTATAGGAATTTATCCTTGTCCAACATTGTTAGTCATGTGTCTAAGTGCATCAAGTTTGTTCATTTAGGAACATTGATTGCAACAATACGTTTGAATTCACATTCTTTATTAGCAACAATATTCTTAGCTAACAAGGTTATTGTTTGTAAATCGGTTCTTTCTGAAACACCAACTACTAAGGTTTCGTTGTTGTAGATAAATACGTCTCCACCTTCGATTGATAATTTTAGAGATGGGTCGTAGTATCATGGTGTGTTTACAAGTTTAGGGTGATTTGAAAATACAAACCTTGAGAATAATGTTTCACGTTGTCTAACTTTGTAACGCATGTAGTGAATTGTTACACCATTACCAACTGATGCAAATGGGTCACGGGTAAAGTATAGGTTTGGCATTGGGTCAACGATTAATTCGTGATCTGCTTCAATACCTAAATCATACTTGGTGATTCCAGCCATCATAATTTCAACTAATTCTCTTGATGACATTTTTGATTTTAAGAAGTTTCTTACAACCATTTTGTGTTCTTCTGAAAGAACAGGTTCTGAGTCTTCTAAAAATTCTTCAATTAATTTGTCTTTAGCTTCTTGTGATGCTAAATCATATGTTTCTGCAACTAAATCAGTTAGTTCAACAACATTAATGTCGTTGGCTTTTAATTCTGATACAAATTGTTTGTGTTCTTTTCTTGCATCATGACTTTCTAAGATAGCTGAGAATAATAATTCATCTAGTCTAGCTGGTGTAATGTAGTCAATTTCACGCCCTGGTTCGTGAACTAAAACCGATTCTAATTCTCCGATTTCTGAATAAACGTGAATTCCTTTAAATTTACTGTCAAATACAGACATTTGTTTCCCTTTCAAATAAGTGATGTTATTTAGCGTATAAAAAAGTGCAAATAAATGCTCTATTTATACAATATTAATTATACTACACTTTTATTTTTTGGGTTTTTATACTAATTTAAACTAAAAAATAAAAAATAATAAAATAAAATAAGAGATTTGAGACTTGACAATGCCGGAATTTTTAAGTTTTTAGACC
This sequence comes from Mycoplasma sp. 1781, assembly GCF_053851675.1. Lineage (NCBI taxonomy): Bacteria > Bacillati > Mycoplasmatota > Mollicutes > Mycoplasmatales > Mycoplasmataceae > Mycoplasma > Mycoplasma sp. 1781. Next base: position 19,122 of record NZ_JBSQBC010000011.1, on the reverse strand, counting down.
TTATTATTAGTTGAAAAAATAGAGTTTTTTTAACATTTCATATTTTTAAAATTCCTAATAAATTTAAATAATAAGTATTTATAATTATAATATATTTAATACTAAGGTAAAATATATACTTATTGTAAATAAAGAGGTTATATGACAGAAGAAAAAGAATATAAAACATTACTTGATATTACTGAAGAAATTCTAAATGAAAAACAAAATTTAGATTTCTATAATTTATTTAATTCAATACAAAAAATTCTATTAGAAAGATGAAGAAGTGAAAGTATTGATACTAGTACTGATGAAGAAATTTTACTAAAAAAACGCGGGGAATTATACCGTTTACTAACTGTAGATGGAAGATTCTTTCACAATGCCGATGGAACATGAACAACAATTAGACCTGACTATAAAAACTAAACTTATTTTGTTTGGTTTTTTATTTTGTTTATGATAGTTAATGCAAAAGAATTATTAAAAAAAGCATATAAAAACAAAGATGTTGTGTTCCATATTAATATTAACAATTTAGAATGAGCTAAGCAAGTTTTGCTTGCTGCTAACAATGCGAATAAGCCGATTATTTTGGGGGTGAGTTCATCTGCTGCTGAATATTTTGGCGGTTACAATGTTTGCTATAGTGTCGTGAATTCTTTAATACAGGATTTAAAAATAACAATTCCCGTTTGTCTTCATTTAGATCACGGAACATATAACGATTGTATTAAAGCAATCGATGCAAATTTTTCATCTATAATGTTTGACGGAAGTAAATTACCATTTCTTGAAAATCTCAATATAACAAAAAAACTTTATAAAATATGCCAGAAAAAAAATATTTCACTTGAGTGTGAAATTGGGAGAATAGGAGGAACGGAGGATGGTATCGTCAGTGACGTTGTATATACAAAAATTGAAGAAGCGATTGAGTTTAAAAATGTGGGTATTGATATGCTTGCTATTGGTATTGGCAATATTCATGGGGAATATCCAAAAAATTGAAAAGGTATAAACTTCGAATTACTAAATCAACTAAATCAAGCTCTTCAAATGCCGCTTGTCTTACATGGCGGTTCGGGAATTAGTGATGTAGATATCAAAAAATGCATTCAAAATGGCATTGCAAAAATTAATATAAATACCGAATTACAAATAGAGAATGCAAAGGCACTTGAACACTTTCTTAAAAACAATAATATAATGGAAAACAAAAACTATAATCCGAGAAAACTTTATAAAAATAGTAATATGGCTATTTACAATAAAGCATTGGAGATATTAACCAAATACTAATGAAAAAAAATATAAAAAGATTTTTATTATCAAGTCTAATAGCTCCTAGCCTTCCGATAGCTAGCTATATGCTAGTTCAATGCACAATAGAAAAAAATAACGATACACAGAAACTATTAAGAAAAATAACCGAATATAAAAATACAATTAGTAAAAATGTCATAGATTTAAAGTTATGTAATGAGATTGCAGACATTACAAACGAGGATTCAAAAAGCTATTCAAGAAAAAAAGATCAAACCTTTTTAAAGCAACTAATAATTATTCTAGAAGACATAAAAAAATTTCCCATAAATAATCAAGCATTACCAATAAATATTGATAAATTAGCGAATAAATTAAAAGTAATAAATGAAATTTGAATTTCTATCCTCAATAAGCATAGCCTATTAAATAAGAAAGAACACAGCCAAATAACTACAGCGTTTTTAAAAATTAGATCTTTGCTTTCCTTTAAGAAGGTTATTGATACAGAAGTCTTTGACTCAATAATTAAAAAATTCATTATTTTAGCTAAAAAAATAAGAAAAACTTATACAAAAAAACTTTCACAATGAAGCGAACAAGAAATATCGTTATTAAAATTCTTATTTAAAGATTTCCAAATTAATGATAATAAAATAAATAATGGTGACCTTGATGAAATTTTTAATAACGATTCCAAAATAGATAGCAACGAGAATAGCCAAGATAAAAAAGATATAAGTGCAGAAGATAGCAAAGACAAAGAAATATACCTAACTAGTAAATCTATTTATGTTAATAACAAAGAATACCTTCTATCTAATGATTTTAGAGAAAACAATGCCACCGAAGTATCTGCTTTTAAGATAAATGATGGTGATACTGCTGAATTAAAAAACATAAAAAATAATAAAACTTTTAGATTCAGGTTTTCTGGTATCGATACACCAGAAACATGAAAAAAAGTAGGGCAAAAATTTGAACCAACAGTTGGGTTACAATTTAAATATGGTAAGATTGCAAAAAACTTTACAACAAGAAATCTTCTTGAAGCAAAAAAAATTTGAGTAATTCCCCAAACAACAATTAGTGACCAAAATAAGGATGAAAATAAGAAATTCTTTGATGCTTATGGTCGAATTGTCGCAATAATTTTAGTTTATAAAAACGACGGTTCAATAATTTGCATCAATAAAGAACTCATAAAAAACGGCTTTAGCAAAGTTTCTTATATATCTCTTGATAAAAGAAGCAAATATTACACAAAAAATGAAAACTTTTATTTTTGATTAAAGAATAATGAAAAGGAAGCAAGATACCAAAAATTGGGAATATGGTCAGATAATATTAAGGAAATTTATCCTCCAAAAAGAATAAAATAATAAATATTTACTTGTCTTCCTTATTATTTCACATAAATTAACTTATATTAGTATATAATTAACAATGCTTAAAATAGGTATGGGTAAGTACTCAAGTGGTCGAAGAGGCGGTCCTGCTAAGACTGTAGGGGTGTATAAAGCACCCGCGGAGGTTCAAATCCTCTCTTACCCGCCATTTTTTATTTATTCTTTTGACCTCTAGAAGCAATAAAAAAACACCAATCAAGTGGTGTTAAATAATTATATTTTAGAACAAAAGCTACATTTTTTCAGGAGTTTCTAAATCCATTAACTTCATCGCATCAAATAAAACTATTTTAATAGCTTTAACTAAAGCCACATAGCTTTCCTCGTTTTGAGATCCAATAACCTTAACATTTGAATAAAATGAATTAAATGCTCTAGCCAATTTTAGTAAATATGGTGGCAATAAATTAACCTTGTATGTTTTAGCCATTGTACTAATTAAGTCTGGATATTCCTTCAATTGAGCTACTAATTTTTGTGAAAATTCATCCGTTAGATTGGTTGCTATAGGGTTAACATAATTAAATTTTTGCAATAATTGAGCACAACGAGCATGAGCATATTTAATAATATACATCGAATTGGATTCATCTGTACTTGTAACTTTTTTAATATCAAAATCAATTTTTGAATTGTATGATCTTTCAATCAAGAAAAATCTAATTGCATCCTTGCCAACTTCATTCATTAATTCTCTTAATGTTAAAGACGTTCCCAAACGTTTAGACATTTTAATTTCTTTGCCGTCTTTCATAACTCTTATTAGTTGGAATAAGATAATTTCTAATTGATCTCTACGGTATCCTAGATCTTCAAACGCAAACTTGACACGTTCAACATAACCAGAGTGATCTGCTCCTCAAACATCAATAATAATTCCTTTTTCTGAGTCTTCAAGTTGTCTAAATTTTTGTTCATGATAAGCAATATCTGCACAAAGATAGGTTGAATCACCGTTTCTTTTAATAATAACTCTATCCTTATCATCTTTGCCACCACTTGTGGTTTTTAATCATGTTGCCCCATCTTTTACGTAGGTGGTTTTTAATCTTCTTATAGCAGGTCAAACCAAATCATTTTCATATTGCGCTTTTTCTGAAGTATATATATCAAATCACACACCAAATTTCTTTAGATCTTCTTCAATATTTTTTAGAGCAAATGTTCTACCAAAATCTCTAAATAATAATTCGATTTCAGGTGTATATTCTACACCCTTATATTTTTCGTTATGCATTTCATAAAATGCTTGTGCAAATTCTATAACATCACCACCGCGATAAGCATCTTCTGGTAGTTCATATGAAGGATTAAATATTTGTTGATATCTTGAATAAATTGATACTGCTAATTTATTCATTTGGTTACCATAATCATTTACCAAATATTCCCTAATAACTTGGTGTCCGGCTTTTTCTAGAATGTTGCATAGTGTAGCCCCAATTGCGGCATTTCTAGCATGACCAATATGTAGATAGCCAGTAGGGTTTGCAGATACAAATTCTACATTAATCTTTCCTTTTCCTTCTTTAGAAAGGCTTCCAAAATTTTTTCCAAGTTTATTGATTAAATTAACTGTATCTGCAAAAACTGAATTAGATACTCAAAAATTAATAAATCCAGGCTCTGCTATTTTAATTTCACTAATTTGACTAAATTTATTTAAATCAATATTTTTAACAATCTCTTGGGCAATTTCAATTGCCTTTTTGCCTAATTCTTTTTGCAATGTTAATGCAATATTGGTAGAATAATCTCCGTAGTTTTTAGCCTCCGTTAATACTACAGGTTTATTTATCTTTAATTTGTTCAATGCTTCTTTAATTGAACATATAATAATTTCTTTTGCCGATTCCATAATTTCCATAATTTATTATTATATAATAAATTGTTTATTTTAAGGATATATCATATATAATGTTTTCATGAAAAAATATTATTTATGTGGTCCAACAGTTTATAACTATCCTCATATTGGAAATATAAGACCATGTGTTACATTTGATATCCTTATAAGAGCCCAAAGATTTCTAGGAGAAGAAATATTTTATCTTAATAATATAACTGATATAGATGACAAAATTATTAAAAAGGCTATAGATGAAAACAAAAGTGAACTAGAAATAGCAAAAAAATATGAAGAATATTATCTTGATTTATTCAAATTGTTTAATCTTGAAATGCCAAATAAAATAGTCAGAGTTACTGATTCATTAAATGATATGTATGAATATATACAAAAAATGATAGATAAAAAAGCAGCATATAAAGTAGGCGGCAACGTTTTTTTTGATGTCTTAAAATTTAAGGAATTCTATGGTTCTGTTAGCAAACAAAAAATTGAAAATTTAATATTAGATGATGATAATAATGAATTAAATAAAAAAAATAAGCAAGACTTTGCTTTATGAAAGGAAACTAATATTGGTATAAAATTTGAAAGCCCTTTTGGCCCGGGACGTCCTGGTTGGCATACTGAATGTAGTTGTTTCATATCAAAATATTTCAAAGGCGAAACTATTGATATCCATGGTGGAGGTATTGATCTAATTTTTCCGCACCATGAAAATGAAAATATTCAACATTATTCGATATACAATAAGCCTCTTTCACACAACTGAATTCATTTTGGAACACTAAACTATAAGAATCAAAAAATGTCTAAGTCAATAGGAAATCTTATTTTTCCCCATGATTTTTTAAAAAAATACCATCCGGATACTTATAAGCTAATGATATTAAGTACCAATTATGCTAAGCCGATAAATGTTAGCGATGAATTATTTGATTCATTGCAGAAACTTATAAATAAGTTTATTGTCATTAATAATACTGTCCAATTAAAAAACAATACTTATAAAATTAATAAAAATAAAGTTGATGAAATAATTAAATTGTGCGCAAAATTGAATTTTGCGCAAGCAAATAAGGAAATAATACAACTTTCAAAAATAGAAGAAAACTTTAATACATTCCTAGAAATAATGAAAATTCTTGGTTTTAGTTTTACAAATAAAAAAATCAGTAGCAAAGACCTCGCTCTTTATAATCAATGACAAAAATTATTAGATGAAAAAAAATATATACAGGCCGATAATCTAAGAAAAATATTAAAGGATAAGAAATTAATATAATGAAGAACTTTATATATGGAAAAAATTCAGTCCTTGAAGCTATCGAAAATGATTTTCCTATTAAAAAGATATTTCTATTAAAGGGATTACAAAATAATAAAATTAAAGCCAAAAATATAACCTATCTACCAGCAAGTGAAATGAATAAGATAATCAATGGTAATCATCAAGGTTACATTGCAGAAATTGAAAGTTTTAATTATCATGATCTTGGTTCAATTTATAAGGATAAGGCTGAGTCGATTTTAATTTTAGATCATATACAAGATCCGCAAAACTTCGGAGCAATAATTCGTTCAGCTAATGTTTTTGGAATAAGACATATTATCATACCTAAAAACAGAAGTGTAGACATAACTCCGGCTGTTTTAAAAACCTCGTCCGGTGGATTTAAAAATATCAAAATCATCAAGGTTGCTAGCTTGTTTGAAGCTATTGAAAACCTAAAAAATAATGGTTTTTGAATATATGCAACAGCACTAGATAAAAAAGCCAAAACAATATCAAATACAAGTTTTAGCTTTCCTGTTGCCTTAATTATGGGTAATGAAGAAAGCGGAGTATCAAAAACATTACTAAAACATGCAGATGAAGTGATTTATATACAACAAGATTTTGATTCTGTTCAGTCATTAAATGTTTCTGCTGCTACCGCCATTTGTTTGTATGAATTGTACAATCAAAAAATAGCAAAATAAAATAGTTGGGATTGCGTCCCAACTTTTTTATATATAAATTTAAAATTAATTTAAAGTAACTTTTGTACCAATTTTTTCGGCAATAATGTCTTCTAAATCTTTTAAATCTCCGATGAATGCAGCCTTTCCGCCTTCTTCAACAAACTTAATAGCAGCTTGCACCTTTGGTAACATACTTCCAGGAGCAAATTGTTTTTCTTCGATGTATTTTTCAAGATCAGCTTTTGTTGCGTGTTTTAGATCTTTTTGTTCTGGTTTTCCGTAGTTTACTTTAACGTAGTCAACTGCAGTTAAAACAATGAAGTAATCTGCATTTGTTAAGGCAGCCATTTTTGCTAAAGCAAAATCCTTGTCAATAACTCCATCAACTCCATTGATAAAACCATTTTCATCCTTAACAGTAGGGATACCACCACCACCACCAACGATAACAGTAGCTCCAGCTTCAATAGCGTTCTTCATTTGGTTAATGCCAACAAAGTTAATTGGTTTTGGCGAAGCGACAACCTTTCTAAAACCACGTCCAGCATCTTCAACAATAACACTATTAGGATTAGCCATTTCTGCTTCTTCTCTTGTCATAAAGAAAGGACCAATAGGTTTTGTAGGATTTTTGAATGCAGGATCCATTGGATCTACTAAAGTTTGAGTCAATAGATATAGTACTTCTTTTTCTTCTAATCCCTCTTCCTTAAATGCATTGGTAATTGCATTAACCATATGGTATCCAATGTATCCTTGTGACATAGCGCCAGCTTCTGGTAAAGGAACTAATGGTGATTTAGGATTAACTGATGCAGCACTAACAAAACCATTGAAAATCATACCAACTTGTGGCCCATTTCCGTGGCCAACAATAACTTCATGGCCGGCCTTAACTAATTCAGCAATTTTTTTCGCAGGAATTTTAACTAATTCTTTTTGTTCTGCAGGATTATTTCCTAACGCATTCCCACCTAAGGCAATAACGATTCTACTCATAATTAATATCCTATTGTAGCTAGAATAACAGCCTTAATTGTGTGCATACGGTTTCCAGCTTGTTGAATTGATTTATTGTATTTTGATTGGAATACTTCGTCAGTAACTTCCATAGCTCCGGTTGCAACAACTGGGTATTTTTGTCCAAGTTTTTCTTTGATTTCTGATGAGAATAAAGTTTTATCATCATGGAATGCAGGTAAACAGTGCAAGAAAATAACACTTTCTTTTGCTGCTTTCATCATAGCCATATCAACTTGAAATGCACCAAGTTCTTGAATACGTGATTCAAATAGTTCAAATGGTTCACCTAATGATACTCAAACGTCTGTATAAATAGCATCAGCATTCATAGCAGCCTCAATCTTGTTATCTGAAAATGAAACTGATCCGCCGTTACGTTCAAAAAGCTTTTGAACAGCTTCATAAACATCTTTATGGTTTGGTCCGCTTTTAACAATTTCTCATTGTGATTTAGGACCACATAAAACAATATGAACACCAAAGAATGCAGCACCAATCATTAATGAACGAGCAACATTGTTTTTAATGTCACCTGCGAAAACAATTTTCTTTCCTCTTAGATCACCTACGAATTCCTTAAATGTTAAGTAGTCAGCTAACATTTGTGTTGGGTGTTCAGCATCGGTTAAACCATTTCAAACTGGAACACCTGAATATTTAGCAAGTGCTTCAACATCTGTTTGTTTAAAACCACGGAATTCAATACCATCATACATTTGGCCTAAAACCATAGCTGTATCTTCAACTGATTCTTTTTTACCAAAATTAGATCCTGTAGGTCCAATGTATGTACAGCTTGCCCCTAAATCAGCGGCAGCAACTTCGAATGCACAACGTGTTCTTGTTGAGTCTTTTTGGAACATAATAACAATGTTTTTTCCTGTTAAAGGACGATTGTTAGTATGTAGCCCTTGCATTTTAGCTTTCTTTAATTCTCAAGAAAGATCTAAAAGGTAATTGATTTCATCGGTTGTGAAGTTTAGAGCTGTATCTAAACTACGACCTTTTAAATTCATTGGCATATTATAAAATCTCCTATGTTTATTTGGTTATATATTTAATATTTTTAGATAGACTTTTTATAGTTTTTAAGTGTTTTTTGGTTATATAAAACACGCTAAAATTATAGCAATTTTTTTATTTTTTTAGATAGTTATAGCTTTATTTAGCCTAAAGTAAAAAATAAATGAAATTTAAAAAGAACAAAAAAATATAAGCTATTAAGCTTATACTCTATAAATCAGTAAATTGCAATTCAATTCTTAGGTTTTATTCTTGCACTAATTTCTCTTCATCACTCTTCTTATTTTTTGCAAGTTCAACATTAATCTTTTTAAGTTCTTCTAAAATTAGTTCCTCTGTAGTTAATGGTTTTGGCTCCTCAACTTCTTCAACTATTGGTAATTTTTTTGCTTTGTGATACTGAATGATATTCCTAATCAAATATACTAAAAATAAGCTTACAAATATAACCACTGTAACAATAAGAAACTGAATAAGTGCCGCAAGAAATTGACCAATAAGAATATTGCCGATTTTAATGTCCTTTACCTCGTTAACATTAAAAACAGAAGTAATAGCTGCAAGAATAACATCCTTAGCTAGCGAAGATATTACAGCGCCAAACGAGGTACCTAATAATAACCCTATGGCTAGCATTATCATATTTCCCCGCTTAACAACATTTTTAGCATCTTTGAATGCATTTTTTACATATTTCTTTTTTTCTTCAAATTCTTTTTTATTCATTTTGTTTTACTCTCTTTTTATATGAATTCTTATTGGCTATAATTGCTAAATTCCCTATAATTGATATAATTCAAAAAATAGGAAAAAGAGGAAAAATTGTTGATAAAAACAAAATAGTCTTCCCAAATTTATTAGTTTTTCATGGAGCAAATGAAAGAACAATAACATCTAATATTCAAGTTAAGATAGCACCCAATAAGGAAAAACCTAGAATAATAAATCATTTTAAATTTTCTTTGAGTAGATTAATAATATCATTGAGAAAATCATTTATTCCTTTATAGGCCTGGTTAACATCCGAACTCTCAAATTTGTTATTAACAGAACCAAGAAAATTAGACACTGATGTGTAAATAAAGTATCCAGAAATAATAAGACCTATAAAAACAAGAATCTTAAAAATAAATGAACTTATACTTATTTTTGCTTCGCTTTTCATTTTTTTTACTCCATTTTTAAAAAATATTAATAATGTATATAATTATATAAAGTATTATTTAATAATTCCTTTTTTTATAAAGTACACAAGATAATTTCATCTGGAGGGTTAAAATATGAAACCAACAAAAATATTTGGTTTAGGCGGAATGCAAGAAATTGGAAAAAGCACACTAATAATTGAATATGACCAACATATTTTTATTATTGATACCGGAATTAAGTTTTGCGATAGTTTTGTTACGGGGATTAACGGTTCAATTCCAGATTTTACTTATTTAGCTGAAAACCAGGATAGAATTGAAGGACTTTTCATAACACACGGGCATGAAGACCATATCGGTGGTGTTCCATATTTGGTTCAACAAGTAAATGTAAAAAGAATTTATGCCCCAAGAATTGCTATTCAATATCTAAAACTTAAGTTTTCTGATATGAAAATTAAGGTAAATGTCCAGTTTATTGAAATAAACCGAGATCTTGTGGCTGATTTTGGTGATTGTAGTGTTGATTGATGAACTGCTCAACATTCAATCCCTGACGCATTTGGTGTTAGAATCAAAACTCCAAATGGATCATTAATGATGACTGGTGATTTTAGATTCGATTATCGACCTATTGGCAATTTAACCGATTTCTCAAAACTAAAAAAGATTGGCGAAGAAGGGCTAGATGTCTTATTTTCGGATTCAACTAACGCCATGCGCCCTAACCATTCTCCATCAGAAAGCGATATATTAAAAGACATAAAAAAATATATGTTAGAAGCTGAAAAGAAAATCATCATTACGGCATTTGCATCAAATCTTACAAGAATAAAAGCAATCATTGAGCTCGGTGCTTCATTAGGCAAAAAAGTTATTGCTTTTGGTAGATCAATGATCGATAACATTGATATCGGTAGAAGATTAGGTTATATAAATGCGCCTGATGAAGTCTTTATAGATAAAAAAAGTCTTTCAAAATATAATGACAATGAATTACTAATTTTGACAACCGGTTCCCAAGGCGAAGAAATGGCGGGACTAGCCAAGATGTCATATGATAAACACCCAAATATATCAATCAAACCTAAGGACACAATAATTTTTTCATCTAGTCCAATACCAGGAAATAGATCTAAATGTGAGTTATTAGTTAATAGGTTATATAAACTAGGGGCAATTATAAGAGAAAATGGTGTTGATGGCTACTTACACACCTCAGGTCATGCATACCGTGATGAACATCGAAAGATATTTGAATTAACAAAACCAAAATATTTCATGCCATATCATGGTGAATTTAGAATGAGTGTGGTTCATGGCTATACAGCAATTGAATCAGGAATCAAACCAAATAACATTATTATTGCTAAGTTGGGGGACGTTTATTATTTACAAAACCATATGATTTCTTTATCAAATGAAAAAGTATATTTTGGTCCTGTATTTATAGATGGAAACATTCTATCAAAAACAAATTCACAAATCATGAAAGAAAGAATGGAATTGGGACAAAATGGTTTTGTCCATGTAATAATGGCTATTAATAAAGAAAAAAATATAATTCTTGGAAAGCCAAGAATCGTATCAAGAGGAGCATTTTTTGTTAAAAACTCATTGCAATTAGTAGAAGACGCAAAAAGACTTGTACACGGGGCGGTTTTATACACAATTAAAAATGAAAAAGATTGAACGATACCTAGAATTAAACAATTAATTATCGATAGACTTGACCCTTTCTTTTATAAAAGTAAAAGAAGAAATGTTGTTATTATTCCTACTATTCTTCTTGTTGATCAAGTTGAAATTAATAAACAAAAGATGCAGAAAGAAAATAATACTAAAAAATCAAGTCAAGTTGAAACTGAAAACAAAAATTCAAAACCAAAAAAAATAATAAGAAAAAACTCAACAAATAAAAAAAATAAACAAATTAAAAAAGAAAAACCTAAAAAAGTTGAAAAACCCCTTGAAGAATAGGGGTTTTTATATCATCGTTTTCAAAAAAGAAATAACCATATTTATTATTTGTATAACATTAATTTCATCAATATTACTCTTAAAATATTCAAAATCAGCTTCAATCCAATACAAACCTCTTAATAAATTTATATCCTTACTTTTTTGTGAGTGGTCTCGGCATAAAAAACCTCCCTTATAAAATTCAAAATCTACAATATGTTCTTTATCTCCACACTCTACACATGAGCTTAAATTTTGCCTATAACCAAACATATCTAAAAAAGCTAATAAGATATAAATAAAACTATGGTTTGGTTTTTTTTCAACATTTTCTAAAAAAACCCTATATCTAGCATATAAAAAATTATTGTTTTGCTTACCTGCTCGCTTTAAAAAGTAATGAACTTTATTAAATATATCTTGCAAGGTTTCTTGCAATGGAAAAAACGAAACTAGTGTTGCTCTTTTTAGTCTAGGCATGTTACTAACAAATTTCGATCTTATTAATTCAAAATTTACCAATCCTAATAATAATAAATTTCTTCTATTTTTGGATTCGACATTTTGTATTCCTTTGGCAAAAAAATAACAAACACCCGATTGTGTCAAAGCTTGAATGATAGCATCATTATCACCATGATTTATTATTTCTAGAACTATTCCCTCGGTCTCGAATTCTCTATTAACCATATAATATAATTTTACTTTCTATTTTTTAAAAAAATAAAATAAAAAGCAACGACCTATCTTCCCTTATGGTATTTTCGGCACGGAAGGTCTTAACTGCTGAGTTCGGAATGGAATCAGGTGGGCCCCTTCGTTATGGTTGCTGTAAATATAATTATATATTAAAAAAATTTTTTTATAATATTTTTTAATATTTTTTTAAAATTATTATTTTTATATCGATAAACTTGCTTTTTGAATTAGAAATTGCAAAACATGTTTGCACATTATTTTATAATAAAAATTAATTTTAATGTAAAAATAAAATTCATTATATCTAGATATGCTTTTTACTTATAAAAGTTTATTACCGCAAAAAAGTAACTTAATTTATATTCCCAATCAATATATCAAATCATCTTGCATAATTTTTAAAGCATAAGGGTTTGGATACAAAATGTTTCTATTTTTCTGCTATTGTTTTAACAAGATAGTCAATAAAGAATATTAAAAAATATATCTATAATATTTTTAATTGTATTTCATAAATAACCAAATATCTTATTTATGAAAATCCGCAAATTTCTTGTTCTAACTATGTTTCATTATTTTAACAATTAGCTTAATTAATATTATTCTAGTTTTTTAAAGCTTTGCATAATATCCTAACTTTATCTAATTATTCAAAACTATTTCTCTACTTACTAGAAACAAAATAATATTAAAAACCAGCCGTATAGCTAGTTTTATCTTTTTATTTAGTATGCTTGCTATATTTTAATATATATTAAAAATTACATTTTTTTATTCTTTCTATGGCGTTTAACCATATATCAAGTACCAACGCTTGCTCCTGCCAACGTTGGTATTACCACAAGTGGGGTTGCAATTGCGGCTACATTAACCTTAGATTTGCTATCTTTTTTAGAAATATCAGGTTTTTTAGGAATACTAGGGTTTTTCTCTTCTTCTTTTGGTTGATTCATTTTAGAATTATCTTTTTTTGGATCATCCTTCTTGTTGTTTTCTTGCTCAAGAATGGCCTTTTGAATTTGTAATTTTATGCTTCTTAATTCTTTTACATTTTTAGCTTTTTTAGCTAATTTTTCTAGCTCTTTTTTCTTTACATTTGAGTCACTTAATTTGTCTAATTCTTTATTAATTGTTTCAAACTCTTTGCTAAATTCTTTATTAGCTCTTTCAATAATATTACTTAATTTTTTAGGATCATCAAGGCCTTCTTTTAATTCTTTATCAAATTGAGATTTTATATCAGAACCTTCTAACTTATTAACAGCATCCACAGCATCTTTTTTTATCTTGGCATTATCCTGCGACTTTTTTTCTTGGGTTATTTCTTTTAATAAAAGCTTTAGCGCCTCAATGTTTTTTGCGCTGTCAATTCTTGCTTGGTAATCCTTTTTATCCAATAATTTATTATATATGTCTAATACTTTTTGCTTTTCAACATTATAAATGGCTTCTGCTTTCTCAGCAACACTGAGAAGCTTAGCTATATCACCTTTAGCATTAGCAAGTATTTTTTTAAATTCACCATATTGACTAGAACCTTCAAGTTGGTCAACTGCTTTTTGTGCTCTTTTAGTTAAATTAACCAAATCCTGTTCTTGCTTTTCAACTAATAAAATCTTTTGCAATTCATCTAACTTCGCTATATTGTTAGCATTATTAAATTTTTCAACAAAATCTTTTTTATCATCAAGGCTTTCCAAAATCTTGTTAACTTCTGTTTTTTTAGTAGTATATTCAAGATTTGCTTCTTTTATTAATTCTAAAAGTTTATCTATTTCCTCTTGTGATGCTTCTAATCTCATTTGATATTCATCATGCTTTGATGAACCAACTGTTTTATCAACTGCCTCTTTAGCATTTTTTCTTGCGTTTTGCAAATCCTCGTTTGCCCTAATTTTCTTAGCTTCCTCTGCAGTTTTTTTCAATTCTGCAATATTGTTTGATTTTTCTATTTTTTCAATATTTTCTCTTCTAACTTTTTCATCAAGAATAGAATTTACTATTCTAGTAGCATTTTCTTTTTCATTAATAAATTCATTATTGGCTTCTTCAAAAATAACAGTCAATTGTTCCAAAGTTAAATTTTGATTTGATAAACGCGTTTCAAAATCATCATGCATATCTGAGCCAAAAGTTTTTTTCACAACTGCTTCTGTGTCTTTTCTAAGCTCACTAATTTGCTGTTTAACAATCTCGCCATATACTCTTTGTAAAACTTTAACGTTTCATGCATTATCTATTTGCTCACGAAATCTCATTTTTTCTTTTAGTTTTTGGAATGATTCTTCTGCTTTACTTTTTAATGTATCATACACTTTTTCAGCATCATCTCTAAGTTTAATTAATTCTTCCATTGAGGTATTTTTTGTAACATTTAATGCTCGCTGTTTAATATCTTTTTCATATTCATCTGAGCCTTTCGCTCTAACGGCAGCTGTTAATGCTTCAAGTCTAATCTTGTCATTAATTAATTCCTTATCCACTTCTTTTGAAAGCTTATTAGCTATACTTTCTCCAGCGATGTTTCTTATTTCGGTAATAATTGGAATAATTTTTTTTAAGGTATTGACATACTGTGGAGAAGATGGATTTGTTCCATCTTCTACTTTTAATAAATCTATTATTTTAGTATCAATTTCCATATTTTTTTTATTATTTTTTAACAATTCAAGAGCTTCAAATTCAGCAATAACAACTCTAATAAAATACACATCATCATATTTGGAATCTAATTGGTTAAAAATAGTAAGTTTTCGAGGCTCTTCCTTTGCCTTTGAATCAGTATTAATATTTTGTTTTTTTATTTCCTCGTTAAGAAAAATTTCGTAATTAAACGAAGCTTGTTTAAATAAACGAATAAAATCTTTTCAAGATGACGACAAAAATGCGATATTATATTCTGAAAATTCGTTGTTAAGTTTATTATCTGGAACGAGATTTAATTCATCATTATATTTCTTATATGGTAATTCATCAATTTCAGCAGAATCATTAATTTTGAGCAATTTCTTCAAAACTTTATAGGCATGCAACAAGTTATATTGTGTTTTTAAAGTCATTGTAGAATAAAAAATATTTAAATCGTCCAAATTCTCGATTTCATCAGATGTTGGCTTATGAATTATTGAATTATCAAGAATATCAGTGGTCCTATCTTTTGCTTCTAAAATCTCTTGTTTATTTTGAACATCCTCACTCTGGCGACTAATTACGGCAGGGGTTGTTGGAATTAAAACGCTCGAAAACACATTCAACAATAAATTAAATAACCTCATAAAAAACACCTCATTTATTTTATGTTTAAATTTATTTAAAAATAACTAATTCCAAAATTTGAAAAATATTAACTTTTTTATAAAAAAATTTATTATTTTAAGAATTAAAATTAGTCTCGAATTAAATTAAAATTTACATGTTAACTGATTGATTTGTATTGCAAATATTCAAATCTATCTTATTTTAAGGACTTTTTTATTACATTAAAATGTGGAAATAACATTTTATATAATCAATCATTAACTATATTATATAGTAAATAGAATGAAATTACCAAAGTAATTAGTTATAACTTTTTTATATTTTTTTAAAACATGAAAATTATTATTTCATAAATTTATAAATATCAGTTTTTAGTTACCTACAATGCTTAAAGTAAAAAAGGAAATAAAAAAAGCAACGACCTATCTTCCCTTATGGTATTTTCGGCACGGAAGGTCTTAACTGCTGAGTTCGGAATGGAATCAGGTGGGCCCCTTCGTTATGGTTGCTATGTATATAATTATATACTAATTTTTTTTATATTCATTTTTTTTAAAAAAATATCCATTATGTAAATTCTCAATCATTTTACTATATTGCAATTCTCAAATCTCTTACTCAAAAAGCAAGTAGGAGATAAATTTACACAAAATTTACTACACTACCAGTTTTTCCTGATTACTGGTTTAATTTTTAAGTCTTAAAAATAAATTTGATATCATAAGCTTAATAAACATTTTTAAACTATAAAAGTGTTGCGATTTGATTGAGAATTAACAACTTTTTTAAAAATACAACACTTAAATATTTTATATTTAGGCGTTGTATTTAAATTTGCGATTTATTTATAGATTTTTAACTTAATAGGGTTGAAATTATAATTGGATTTTTTTACTTTTTCAATTAAGTAATTAATTTTATAGTTAATTCCAAATTTTCTATTGATATAGTCTCTTAGTTTGTCTATTATAATTTCATTAGAATCAATTTCTTTGAGAAAGTCGCTTTTAATATGATTCAAAAAATCAACAAAATCAATGTTGCTTTTTTCCTTGGTTTTATAATACATAATATCGCTTAATGCGTTTAATTTAATAATTGAATTGTCTTTTGATATTATGTCATTATAAAACTCGGCACTAAATCTAAATTCTAAAAGTTTATGATTAAAACCTTCATTGACAAGACTTGTTATGTTAAAAAAAGTTGATTTTATTTGCAAAAGAGCAGAATTTTTAAAATCGTTAATTAATTCTTTAGATATTCCATAAGTTTTATTTAAATAGTCAATACTGATATATGAATACTTGCTTTTATCTCATCTTATAATATCTAAATTTTGTTTAACTTTTTCAAATGATGCGTTTATAGCGTGCGTTTTTTCAGTTCTTTTATTTATGTTTAAAAAGTCTAAAACATCCTTAAAAGTAAAGACCTCAAAATCTTTTATAACATACCTGATAAAAGATGCTAAGCTCTTATAATTGCTTTTATATGCAAAATTATCATTTAAATTAAATCCTAATTTTTTGATCATAAAATCATTAACGGCATAATTTTGAGTTAAAAATGACTTAATAATCTTGATTAATGCTTCTTTAGTATACAAATCTTCTTTAGTTAACATTTTAAGTTTTTCAATATTTTCAACTGATATTTCTTGGTTATTTGAAACTTCCAAGTAGCCGTTTTTATCTAAAAATTTTTGCAGAAATGCATAGCAATTATTTCTTATTGAGTCAAAATTAAAACCCAATTGAGAGCAATACTTTTCTATAAAATTATCATATTTAATCGGTTGTCACATTTTTATATATTTATAAAGTTGTTGGTCCTCGGTTATATTTCCAAATTGCAAGTACGGCATTCTTTGAAGGATGCAATTTAACTCAATTATATTTCTTGACTTTAAATATTTTATTATACTGTGTAAATCATATTCATTTTTAATATCATATTGTTGCATTATTTCGGGATACTTTTGAATAAAATATTTCGTAGATATAATTATGTTATTCATTTGATTAAATTTAATGTGCTCAAAAAACTTATTAAAATCATATTTTGAAAAATTATAGAATCTATATCTTCTGTATAGATTCAGAATAAGATTATCCATTCTTCCTAAATTTGCTTCAAAAGTATGTAAAGTTAAGCCTTCCACCATATAATTATATCTATTATCCGAAAGGTCGAGATTTTTTAAAAATTCAAAATATTGAACTCATAAATATTTAATTGATAATGTTTCGTCTTTGCGCAAACTAATTATATGTTCCAAAACGGCAAGTTTATTAGCTCTTAGTATTTTTCCATCAACCTCAGTTAAATAATCATTGCTTTTTTCTAATATCTGTTTAATAATTATCTTGTAGCTTTCGGGAATGTTTTCGTCATTGAGTGCATAATATAATTCTTTTTTGACTGTTTTTTGATTTTTTATAGCTGATAGATATTGAATTTGTCTTTCAGTAAGGTCAAAGAACTGAATTAAATATTCCTTGCTAATAACGTAATTTTCAATTAAATGCAGATATTCATTTTCTGAAAATACTAAGTCATTTTTTTCAAGACATATCCTTAATGATTTATATTGAAATCTAAAGTCATTTAAATTCTTTAAATATTCCTTGTGTTTAAAGACTTTTTCTACTAATTCATTAGATTCAAAAAAAGATTTTTTTATCAGGCAAACTAGATCGCCTTCAATTTTATATTTGTCAGACATTTTTAAATAATTGTTAATATACTGTTTATAAATTGAAAAATTTTTTATAATCTCTTCGAATTTTTTTATATCGACATAACCACTTTGAATGCTTATATAAGATTGTATATATTCAGAAATTAGCATATTTGGATTAATTTTTATATGCTCTAAATTTGTTAATATAAAATTTATTAAATTATCATCTAACTCAATTTTTGTTTTGAATATTAAATTTCAAAGAATGTAAACTTCTTTACCTTTAGCATAAAGCAAATCATAATGTTCTTTAGTTTGAAGTTCTATTTTATTTAGCAAATTATTCATTTTTTTATTAAAGAATTTAGTATTTAGAGGATCATTAAGAGATCTTATTAATTCCGACAGATTGGTTATTTTACGTAATGAACAATGTTTACTTTCGTAATTTTCTGCGTTTATTAAATCATGTATTTTAAAATCATAATATATTTTAGATTCATATTCAAAAATACCTTCAGGACTTAAAAACATTAAAGGATTTAATCTTATTGCTTTCTTTTTTAATTCAATAATTTCCTGAATTTTATAATATTGCAAATCCAACTCATATATTTCGCTATCAAGAGTTTTTGCGAGATCATAAAGAGTTGTTATACCTTTGTCATTTAATAATTTGTAATTATCAAAATAATTAAGACTTTTTTTTAATTTTTTAAAAATTTTAATAGCGTTGATTTCTTTCATTTTTTTATTTTATATCTTTTTTATTTTATATCTTTAATATTTAAAAAATATCATTAATTGATCGCATTAAATCTATTTCTCTTTGTGAAATAAGACCAGTTTTAA
>NZ_JBSQBC010000010.1:0-31252 GCF_053851675.1 Mycoplasma sp. 1781 | reverse complement strand
GTCATTGGTAAGGTGGCTTCAAAATTAAATGAAAAACAAGTTCCTACTAACTTTGAAAAAGGTATTAAAAAAATTTCTGTAATGTTAACCTGCATCATTGCTTTTGTTATTCCTATCATTTTTTTAATTGTTGGATTAACCCATCAAAAGATTGAAGGAAACAATGCATGATTTAATGCCTTATTATTTGGTATATCTATTGCTATCGGATTAATCCCTGAAATGTTGCCAATGATTGTAACTGCTTGTTTATCAAAAGGTTCAATCGCAATGGGGAAGGCAAAAACTATTGTTAAAAATATTAACTCTATCCAAAATTTTGGTGCTATGGATATTTTATGTACTGATAAGACTGGAACAATAACTCAAGATGAAATTATTCTTGAAAGGCACCTTGATGTTAATGGGAAAGAGGATTATCATGTTTTAAAGTATGCTTTTTTAAATTCTTATTATCAAACGGGATTAAAAAACCTACTAGATAAATCGATTATTAATCGTACCCTTGATTTAGCTGATGAACAAAAATCATTAGATAATCTTGAACTGCATTATTTGAAAATTGATGAGGTTCCTTTCGATTTCAATAGAAAGCGTATGTCAGTGCTTGTAAAGTCTCTTAAAAATAATAAGGTTACATTGATTACTAAAGGAGCTGTTGAAGAAATTATTAATGTATGTAGCACAATTTATTTAGATGGAAAAGTAATTCCTCTTGATAAAAAGGTAATCCGTAAAGTTTTGAATAAGGTTGAGGAATTTAGTGAAGAAGGAATGAGAGTTGTTGCTGTCGCTTCCAAAAAGTCTAATATTGATGCTGTCGGAAAACTGAGTGTAAACGATGAAAAAGATATGACTTTAATAGGCTATCTAACATTTTTAGACCCACCGAAAGATTCTGCTGAAGATGCTATTAAGAAGTTACATAATTTGGGCGTAGAAGTAAAAATACTAACTGGTGATAATCCACTGGTTACAAAGGCAGTTTGTTCAAAAGTCGGCATTCCTTATGAAAAAATATTGCTAGGAAAAGATATTACTAAACTTAGTGATGTCGAGCTAGCAATCGAAGTCGAAAAGACACAAATTTTTGCTAAACTTAGCCCCGATCAAAAAGCTAGAATAATTACCATTTTGCGTAATAATGGTCACGTTGTTGGCTACATGGGTGATGGTATTAATGATGCACCAGCAATGAAGGTTGCTGACGTATCAATATCTGTAGATACAGCAGTTGATATTGCAAAAGAGTCAGCTAATATCATTCTTCTTGAAAAAGATTTAAATGTTTTGGCTACAGGGATAGTTGAGGGAAGAAAAACTCATGCCAATATTAATAAATATATAAAAATGACTGTGTCCTCAAACTTTGGAAACATTTTTAGCGTAGTTATAGCCTCAATTATGCTTCCATTTATTCCTTTAGCACCTGTGCAAATTATTTTTTTAAATTTAATTTATGATTTTTGTTGTGGAACAATTCCGTGAGATAATGTAGATAAAGAATTTATTCAATCTCCGCGGCAATGGGGACATAAGTCTATTTGACGATTTATGCTATGATTTGGCCCTGCTAGTTCGATTGTTGATGTTATGTCGTTTTGTTTATTATTTTTTGTTATCATTCCACAAGCAATTAAACAAACAACATTTACCAAAATTAGTGATTATAGTAATTTATCTCTTGAACAACAAAAAGAATTTAGATTGATGTTTTGAGCTGGGTGATTAGTTATCTCAATGTGAACACAAACTTTTGTTATTCATCTATTAAGAACTGATAAAGTGCCACTAATTAAATCTAACGCTTCTACTCCGGTGATTATTTCAACCTTGACCGGAGTTGCGCTGGTAACTGCTCTTCCTTATATTCCAAAGCTAAATACTTCCTTGCAACTAGCACCGCTACCCTCGATATTTTATGCTTGGCTTGCACTGTTGCTTTCGACCTATACATTTCTTGTGATAATAACCAAAATTATTTATCGTAAGATCTATAAGCATTTCTTATAATTAATAAGTCAACTTGGCTTATTTTTTTAATTTTGTAATAATCTAAGAAAAAGTTAAATATTAACACATTAATATATTAAAATTAATATTAAAAATTAGGGAAGGAAAATTTAAGCTAAAAAAAATGAAAAAATTAGATGAAAATGTAATTATTTTTGGGATGGATAATTCTGAAAAACTAGCTAATGAAATTGCTAAATATTTAGACACTGATGTTAAAAAGGTTAATAAAGTTGTTTTTGCTGATGGCGAGAATTTAGTTTATCCCGACGAAACTGTTCGAAATAAAACTGTTTTTGTTATCAACAATACAGGAAAACCAGTCAATGATAATTTGATGAGTCTTTTGATATTTATTGATGCACTGAAGCGTGCTAGCGCAAAAAGAATTATTTGTGTTACTACTTATTATGGTTATGCAAGACAAGATAGAAAAACAAGCGGCAGACATCCAATTTCAGCCAAACTTGTTGCTGATTTATTAGAAACTGCTGGTGCTGATAAAATTATTGTTGTTGATTTGCACAATGCATCAATTCAAGGCTTTTTTAATATTCCTGTTGATGATCTAAGAGGTCAATTTATTTTTGCTAAGGAATTAAGAAAAAGAAAAGATAAATTTGTTATTGTCTCTCCTGATCATGGCGGCGCAGTTAGAGCACGTCAATTATCAGAATGCCTAAATTCCGATGAACCAATTGCAATTATTGATAAAAGAAGAACTGGCCCAAATGTATCTGAAATTATGGGCGTTTTAGGTAATGTTAATGGTAAGAATGTAATCATCTATGATGATATTATTGATACTGGTGGAACTATTATACATGCCGCAGAAACACTAAAGGCACAAGGCGCTAACAAAGTTATTATCGCTGCAACACACGGATTGTTTTCAAGAGGTTTTGAAATGTTTGAAAGCAATCCTATCATTGACGAAGTTATAATAACTAATTCAGTAGATCACTCACATTTATCACATTTTAAGAAGCTAAAAGAATTATCAATGGCCGAATTTCTTGGTTTAGTTATTGAGGCTAATACTAATAGCACATCAATAAGTGAAATTTATAAAGAATATAGTAATGGAAGAATTTAGAAGAATTATAACTCAATATCTTTGCATTGAAGATGAAGACATAATTGCTAAACTTTATTTATATTATCAGTTAATTGAAGAAGAAAATAAGAAGTATAATTTAACTGGCTTCTACGGTGAAAAATTAATTAAAGAGGGCATTATAGAATCAATTCTTATTTTTAAAAATATAAATAAAAATATTGCAAATCTATGTAATAAAGAGGTTCTTGACATTGGCTCAGGAGCAGGTTTTCCTATTATCCCTTATTTAATATATAGTCAAAATTTTAATCTTACAATTTATGAGCCGATGCAAAAAAGGGTAAATTTTTTATGGCTTGTAGTCAAAAAATGTAATTTAAAAAATGTAAGGATTCTTAAAATAAGATCAGAAGAATCATTAGAAAAGGAAAGATTTGATTTTATAAGCGCAAGAGCAGTTTCAGAATTAAAGAATCTTGTTGAAATATCTCATCATGTTGGAAAAATAGGCTCAATTTTTTGTTTTTTAAAATCAACTAATTTTCAAAAGGAAATTGATAATTCTAGAAATATTAAGAATATATTAAAAATTAAATTTAATACTTTATGTTTAAATAAATTTTTTACTATCGATAATGTCTTGGTTTATTATGAAAAAAAAATTCCTACCCCTAATTTTATCCCAAGAAAATGGTCGATAATTATTAAAGAAAATTCCAAAAAATAAATTTAAATTTTCTGCTCATTATGTACATGAGCAGAATTTTTTGTTGCATAATTAAAAAAATTTATTAAATAATAATTTAATAAACTATATAATTAACATTACAAAGTTTGGGAAGGGGTGAGAGATGAAGAGATTATTTAAAGAAGTTTTTAGGTCACTTGCTAAAAACAAAGTTACATTAATTTGTTTAACGATCTTAATTTTCTTAACAACATTTTTATTTACTTTGTTAAATGATGTTAAGACTTCATATTCACGAACAATAAATGCATATGATAAGGTTTCTAAATTGCATGATTTAACTGTTGATTTAGATATTAATCCTTCAGGAGTCATCCCTAGCCATGGATATAATCAAATTGATAAGGATAATCATAGTGTTATTACTTCGCCAATAAAATTCGAATCATCTAAAAATGGTTCGGATGTTTCTTATACGATTAATTTGCCGGGAAGCGAGCACAATTTTATTAACATAAAAGATACTATTGAAAATTGAAACACCAATCCTAAATATTATTTGAAGACTGAAGACTTTTTAAAATTATATTATGAACAACTTTCGGGTCAAGTTTCAAGTGTCAGATTCGAGATTAATAAAGAAAATCCTAATCCCCAAAAGATTAGAGAATTTACTTTTTCAGGTGAAAATAGAAAATTTAAAGTTTATCAAAAAGAGGGAAATAAATATTCTTTGGTAACTAAAGTAAACAGAGTTAATACCGATGACTTAATAACATTTAAAACAAAAGTAAAATTAGGTGATATTTTAACTATATCATATGGTCCTAAAGGACCTTTTAATCAACAAACAATTAAAGATAGCGTTGTAGAATCCTCGCCTCTTTATATCAATACCGTAACTAAGCAAGCATCATTTTTGACCCAAGATTATGATGAATGAAAAGCAGAAGGTGTTTTATATGTTATTGAATCTAATAAAGTCCTTGAATTAATGGGATTTGAAAAAAAATCAAATGATCAAAAGTGATATTTTAATGAAGAAAAAGCTAAAAATGCAAAAATTAAAATCGCTGGCAAGCAAAAAACAACACAATGAAATATTATTAATGATGATATCCTTGTTGATGATTTTAAACTCGGGACATTTGCAAATGTAAATAAAATAGTTTCTAATTCTCCTCTATATATCGAACTAGCTTCTAATAATACTTATAAAATTCCGGAAGGATGAATAAGAAGAGCTGAGCGAATGGTTTCATATAATTGATATCGTTACATTTTAAATTGAAATGAAAGCAATCAAGAAGATAAGTCCAATTGAAAAGGATCGTACTTTAAATTTATTGAGCAATTTAGCAAAAATCAACCCAAAGAATATGAGCAGCATTTATATTTCTCTTATTGAGATAAGACCATAACCACTACCTATAGTATTGGAAATAAATATAAACAAACCTTTGTGCAAACGGTTCCAATTGATAAAAATGATATTGATGTTACCTTTAAACAGCCGTGAAGTGGAGGGAAAGAAAATACACGAATTCCTAAAAATAAGCAAAACCTTGATGCCTTTAATTTATGAAATATTAAGCAAGTAGAATTTAATAAATTAGGATCGCAGCCATTAAGTGATGAAGAATTTCAAGATGTATCAAATGTTAGCAAGCTTAATGTAGCTCAAAATTTTATTCGTAATAATGCTTTAAGTTTTGCTCGTTCTTCAATACTAGAAGATATTAAAAAAACTGTTGGTAAAGATAATTTAGGTATTAGAAAAACCATCACTGTTGAAACAGTTAATGAAGGCAACGCAAAAAAGAATGTATTTCATTTTGTTAATATTGGTGATAAGGATAAAAAAATACTAGGATTTGAAAATAATGTCGGTAAGTTATATAATGAAAGTCTTAATCCATCTATTTTGCATTCAAGTATTTCAAATGAAAATGTTGATAAATTCTTATTAAAGCCAGATAAAAATAGCAATCTTATAACTAAAATTCCTGCTGTTTATACCAGGTCGTTAGTTGAAACTATTTTTCGTAATTTTACGCCAAATAATGAATATTTTAATGCGGATATAAGATTTGAAAAGTACTATGATTTTCTTGAAAATACAAAAATCCCAACACTAGTTGATGGAAAAATATTGGTTTTAACTACTGCTACGCCAGAAATAAAGCGCCCCGGAGGATCTACTGTCGTTGGGGCAATTGCAATGCCTAGACCAAATAAATATATATTTTTAGTTCAAAGCAATATTGATGGTTTTACAGACGATATCGTGTGAAATAAGGTTTTAGTTAATGACAAGGAATATTTAAGCTTGGATGAAGTTTATAATTACCTTGTTCAACAAGATTATACTGTTCGTGGTGAAATAGGTGCAAACGGTTGAGCCGTTGTTAATCCTCAATTTAGAAACGCAATAAGTTTACCAATATCATTCGGATCAATTTCACCAGATTTAACTCTTGAAATTACACAAAAAAATACAATTAAAACCTTAGTTGATAGATTACGTTCAGTTCTTTTAGATACAGATTTTGGAAAATTATTTGATCGCCGTGATGTATATCGTATTTTCAAAGCTGTCACCGATTCTGTTGAAAGCAATGGGTTACATACATTACTTGCCATCGGAAAAACTAACCGTTTTATTTTAGAAAAAACAATTTTAGATATTATTAAATTTTTAGTTAAACCTCTGCCGCAAGATAATAACCAAAATCTTGAATACATAAATATAAATGCAAATGCTTTCATTCATAATTTCTTTGCAAAGATATTTTTATATTTCAAAAAACAATATTTACTATCGGCTAAAACTAATGAAGAAAGGGAAAACTATCTTGTTTCACAAATAAATAATCTAAGCGGAATTTTAAATTTTTCTAATTTATACATTATTCCACAACTCAAGATTTCATTAAAAGATCTATTTGTTTATATAAGAGATAAAGAAAAAATTTTCGATATTTTAACCGAAATATTTTCATCAATTGATTTTGTTAAATTTTCAGCAATAATAAACGATTGATACGATCGCCATCCATATAAACCGTTTACTGCGGTAAATGATACATATTGAACAATGTCTCATGAACGGATGATTATTTCTTTATTAAGTTCATTGAATGAAGAAAAATTCAAAAAATCCATTAAGAACCTTTTTAATTTAGTAGATTTTAGCAAAATACTTGATCCAGAGCAAAAAAGCAGCTACTACCAAAAATGAGTTCAAGCATACAAAAATATAAATCAAGACTTAGATAAAAATACGAAGGATGAGGCTAAAAAATTCTTTAAAGCCTTAGACGCTAATAAAGATGGCTCATATAAGAATATTAACGAAGGACTATTTAGTATTTTTTCAAATATAAATATTGAACAATTCACTAATTCACTTAATAAATTAATTAAGATTAATAAATATCCAATTACAGCTAATAATAAAATTTATAACGATTACAATACTGAATATTTAAATCAATCTGATTATTTGGCAGCATTTATGTCCTCTCTAAACCTTGTTGGCGAAAATGAAATTTCAGCAAGCAAAATTATTCAAATTCAAAATGCAATTATTAAAATTTTTAACTTTTCAAACAAAACAGAAAGTTTGGTTAAAGAATTAAATATTTCTATTCCAACCAAAGAAGAAGGAAAAATTTCATTACTAGATTTGGCTATTTTGCCTAAATTAGCATTGCCAAATAATTTGTCTAGCAGTTTTTCTATTCCTTCGTCATATAATGTTCCTATTAATGAGTTTGATTTAGTTGATATCAAAAAAATTATTGCAAAGGTAAAACAAGCAATAAATTCTAAAACTTTATTAAAATTAACTAAATCTGAGTTTGATTTTGTTAAACAGCAAGCACTTGTTAATGATATTGAGCTAAATAATCTATCAAAATTACTTGCTAAACTTGAAAAATATTTTAATTTTGTATCTCTTTTAAAACTCAAATCTCTTAAACCAAGGGATAATAAGTTCGACTTTATATTAGAAGACAAAAACCAAAAGCCCGAATCATATGCTGATTTAGCCTATTTATCAGCAATTATTGATTCAAATGCTAAAGATAAAAAATCACAAATAGAAATTCTCAAAACCTTGCATAATTTTCTTGCTAAATATCTAGGTTCATCATTTCTTGCAAATGGTGAGGAATCAATTATTAAAAATATGCTTGTTTTATATAGCATATGGATTAAGATGGCTTATTTTTTGAATAGAATTGAGCGTATTGAGGATAAAATATCTATTGATCAAAATACTGGACAAAAGATTATTGAAAAGCAATATGCTAAAAAACTTTCTTATGCACAAATTAAACTTGTTCTAAATGAAATCTATAAACTAGCGTTAAATCCTGAATTTGTTAAGGCAATGCAAAACTTTGATAAAGTTATTAATCCAATTCCTAGTTTAGGAATATTAGGAAGCGATAATAAGTATCAAGCAACACTTTTAAAAATTCCTTATGCTCATGCACATACTAATTTAGCAAATCGTGAACTTATTTCTTTATTGAAAAAATCGCACGGTATTAATTTATTTAAATCTAATTTAATTAATGTTGGAATTGACACCAAAACTATTGATAAAATAATTGACCTTTTAATTAAGAATTCAAATGAACTGACTTATAACTTTGGTTACATTGCAACAGCCTCGCAAATTCCAACTTATTACAATAATTCGTTAAAAATGTTTCTTGATTCATTCCTTGAAACTAATGACAAAACTCCTATAAAACCGTTAATTAAAGATGATTATGAACTAGATTTGGCATTCAAAAAGGTTATTGAAAATTCAAGACTTAATAATCATTTATCATTATTAAATATTCCTAATAATCTATTAAATCCTTTGACACTACTAAGCTTTCCTCAAATTCCTTTATATTATATTTTAAGTCCAAATCCAAACGAAGGTAATATTGCTTATATTGTTAAAAAAGTTTTAAATAATCTTAAGTCTTCGAATGTTAAGGATATATTTTATCAAATTGAAGCAATTACACAAAATTTTGAAAATTCTGCTTATTATGTTGAATCAAAAAACGATACTTCTATTGATTTAGACCTATCTAGATTTAATTATATTTTTAATCAAAAATTAAGAAATAGTAATGGTAAGGGACTTGATTTATTTGGTATTAACATTACCTCATCTTTAGAAAAATCAGTATATAAAATCATAGAACCTATTAAAATATCAAATTTAATTTTTTATTCAGATTCAGGCTCATATGTTGCTAAAGTTAATTATGGTTATGCATCTAAAAACGGTAAAGAAGTCTATAAAGGTGATATAAGCAAATATCTATCGAACCCTTATGCTATGCAATTATTTATTTCTTCATTAGATGAAAAGTACAAGGTTAAAGTTAATACGCAGGAGTATTTAATCATTGGTATTGATTCAACTGTTGATTATTTATATCCTGTTATTAATGAAGAAAATATTCAAGTAGATACTAATACCCAAGCAATTATTTATGTCAATTCAAAGGGTTTTGACCGTATAAATTCAGCATATCCAACTTTTGCTGTTAAGACTTATGCATTAGTTAAAGCACCTGTTGATGAGAATGGAAAATATTTACATAATAAATCGCCGAAGGAATTGCAGGAGCAATTTAATAATGATATTAATCTTATTAATCCTAATTCATTTAACAAAAAGGTTTATTTAAAAGATGAATTAGACAATATAAATCCTGAAAGAAAGATAAGAATTGTAACCATTAGAACTATTGTTAATTCAATCAAAAATGCCACATTCTATTTAATTTCTGTTTTAACTATCTTAGTTGCATTCATCATATACTTTATTATGAAGAGATATATTGAAGCGAGAAATAAAGTTGTTGGAATATTGCGTGCTCAGGGTTATAAAACCTCAAAAATAGCATTTGCATTTTGTGCTTTTGGTTGAATCCCTGCTTTTGTTGGCGGTTTACTTGGCTATATTGTTGGTTTTGCTTTACAGGGAACAGCAATGAATGTTTTATCTTCATACTGGACACTTGAAAATAATATAATTCCTATTCACACCTCCGCCATCCTTGGTACAATAATTGCACCGTTGTTATTTGTTAGTTTCTTAATTTTTATAATAACAGCAATTTCTGTTAGAAAAAAACCTATTGAGTTAATGAGTGGTCTTGTTGAGGTTAAGGTTGGGAATTTTGCTCAAAGAATTTCAGCAATGTTTAGAAAACTGCCAGTTAAAGCAAGATTTATCGCTTCTATGGCACTAAATAATTTCTGAAAAATGTTCTCGCTATTCTTAGCATTTTCAACCACATCGTTGATTTCTATGTTCTTTTTATCGTCAAACAACATTTTTAATAAGGCTATAACAAAAACATATAAAGATAGACTCTATAAATTTAAGCTTGATCTTGAAAGCCCGACAACTGAAGGTGGGCCTTATGTTACTTATAATAAATCTGATATAAATTCATTATTATATGTTCCTAATGATTTAGCTGGATCATCTTCATCAAATGGTAGTCAACTTGATTATGCTAATCCGAATTTCTTAAGACCAGGCAGTTCATTTAATACCGATGTCCCACATATTCCGTATGCACCAACAGTGTTGACTAAATCATCACTTGATATCTTGATTGATTTATCGGTTGAATTAAGCCCTTGAGATATTACTTATGCTAGTTTGCCTGAAACGCAAAGAGCTAGAGTCGCGCAAATATTTAAGCGTGTATCAAAAGAAATGCAAGCTACCCAATATTTAATTGATATTTCTAAGTTAAAAACCGGTAAGGATTATTTAAATGTTGAAGATAGTGACATATCAAATATTATTGCTGTTACTGATTTGGAAAAATTTCAAAAAGATCTTGCCAATAATAAGCCAGAAGATATAAAAAATCGTACGAGCTTCTTTTATTTCACTTCGTCGTCTTTATATCAAAACAATCAATCCAACGGAAGAATTAGCGAACAGTTTAAATTTATTGAATGAGATCCCATTAATGAAACATACTTTAAACCAAAATCTGTTTCAACATCGAGATATAGACAGGAATATCGTAATTTCTTGGTTAATGCCTACCGTCGTATTGAAGGTCTTGATTTCTTTGTATCATTTGGCGGTATTTATTGAAATGATGTAACTAATGAAAAATATACTTATGCTAAAACACTATATAATAATAAAGAAATAAAGATTTATGGATATTATGGTGATAGTAGATTCATTTCAATGCACAATGCTAATAATGAAGATTTACAACAGAAATTAGCTAACTATCAATATAATGAAAATACTACAATCCCATTGATTGTCAATACTGTTGCCCAAAAAAGATACAATCTTTCTATTGGTTCAAAAATTGAATTTGATTTATTAAACCATGTTGATCGCTTTAGTTATCGTGCGTTAAATCAAAAGCCACCAAGAACTAAATATACCTTTGAAGTTATTGATATATCCGAAACATACATTAATAGTGAATTTATTACAAGAAAGGACATCTTAGACAAAATTTTGGGTTATGACACATTGACTACTCGTTTGCAAAACGCACGTAAACAAGAACTAGAAAATGCTATATTCTTAAACCCACAAAATAAACAAAAAATTACTAGAGACTTTAGACGAAAATATGAAGCGTTTAATGGTATTTTATCTAGTGATACAACACCAGTCCAAACGATCGATACCTTAACTACTTATTCATCAACCGGTTTTTGAGGTGCGACCTCTTCATTCGAAGTTGAAGGTGCAAGCGATCAAACTGTTTGAGAATTCTTTAAACGCATATTTATATCTAATAAAGATCTAAATTATATATCCGTTTATGAACACAATATTGATTCCTATAATGAAGCACACCCTGGAGCTAAATTAAGATATAAAGACGTATTATTTAGACTTCTTAATATAAATGAATCTCAATATGAAAAGATTGTAAAACAAGCTAATTCAAATGAAGAATTTAAAGGTTTAGCACGCAGTATTCTTACGAAATTTTATGGAATACAACCCGATACTATTTATGGTAAAAATATTATGTATGGCGCCTCATTTAACGTTAATAGTAAAGATATTGAAGCAGGTTTTATAGCTGATATTTCTGAAACTGTAAATGTTATTCTAATAGCTTTTATTGTTATGTCGCTATTGATTTCCATTATAATATTAATTGTTATCACTAATATTATGATTGCCTCAAATCAAAGAGCAATAGCTACGTTTTCAGTTTTAGGTTATACTAATCGTGAAAAGATTTCACTATTCTTTGCTAACTTTGTTCCGACTATAATATTTGCTTGTTTATTAATGATACCTGCAACATTACTATTGATTTCGGTATTTAATGCATTTATGATGGCTACATCTCAAATTGTCTTGCCACTTGTTTTACACTATTCAACAATTATTATCTCAGCAGCAATTTGCTTAACAGTGTTTATTCTGACCTCGATGGCTACTTGAAAGAGTTTAAATAAAATTAAGGCCATTGACACCTTGAAAGGAAAATAATGTGAAGAAGAAATAAAAAAGTTGAATCTAAAAATGAAGATTTAAATGTTTCCATGAATAATAAAAAAGAGACATCAATGGCTTCGAATGCTGATGGAATATCGGGTCATCCATTAGATAGTGCAACGCTAAAAAAATATAAATTAGCAAATAATAAACCTCGAAAAAAAGATGGATTAGAAAAGGAAAAGAATAGCGATGGCAATATTGTTGAAGTTTTTGATGTTAAGAAAACTTATTTATCAGGAAACGTTGCAACCGATGTTCTAAAAGGTGTATCTTTAACCATAAAAAAGGGCGAAATTGCAATATTGTATGGTAAATCAGGGTCAGGAAAATCGACACTTTTAAATATAATAAGTGCACTAGATAGACCAACCAGTGGTAAGGTTATTGTTAATAATATAAATTTGCCTTATCTAAATGAATCCAGACAAACGCTATTTAGACGCGATAATATTTCATTTATTTTTCAAAACTATAATTTATTGCAAAATCTAAATAGCTATGATAATGTTGAGACCGGCGCTTATTTGCAGAAGGACAAGTCAAAACATTTGGATATTAAGAAATTATTTAAGGATTTCGACCTTGAAGAATGTATGTTTAAATACCCTTCACAAATGTCGGGTGGTCAACAACAACGTGTTTCTATCCTAAGAGCAATAGCTAAAAATTCTGATATTCTTGTTGCTGATGAGCCAACCGGTGCTCTTGATGAGAAAACAGGATGAATTGTTTTAAAAATTCTTCAAGAAATCAACCGCGATTATGGAACTACGATAATTATTGTTTCACATGATGCTGATGTTGCACAAATTGCGGATAAAGTTATTTATCTTGAATTAGGACATATTAAGGATATAAAACATCAAGAACGAAAATGATTAATAAAAAAGGAAAAAGAAAATTAAAATGATTATAACTATATTATTTATTATATTTGGGTTAATACTATCAACTGCTATTATTACTCTATCAGCATTTTTGCTATCAAAGAAAATTAAAAAATCTTACATAGTATCCTCATATTGCATGTTATCATCTTGCTTACCAATATGGATCGCTTTATTTATCTCTGCATTCACATTGACGAAAATAGTATTACTTGTATTCATATGTATTACGCTAATATTAATAATTGTTTCAGCAATTGTATTTGGTATTGCTAGAATAAAAGTTGCTACTCAAACCAAAAAAAGAAGAATAGCCGAAAAAAGAGCGTAATTAGTTGAAGAAAAAAAGCCAGTAATAAACTGGTTTTTTATTTTAATTTAAGAAAATCTTAATTATTTATCATCGTTGTTAGAAACACTTTTTATAATGTCGATACATGAGCCAAAGTGATATGGAACTGCAATTTCTTTAATGTTTTTTCAATCACTTCCAAAGATGTTTCTTAAATAATTTTGATATTCATTTATAACATGAAGTTTTAGCCCATCTTTTTCAAAAATACGAATGTTATAGTTAGTATTTGTTAATCATTTTGTTAGAAAAAAATGATTAATTATTGGTGATGTTATAACAAAACCTTCATACATATCATCGTTTAGATCATTTACTAAATCCTTATAGTTTATCGATTTTTTTAAAGCCTTTAGGAATTTAGAAATAATAATTTTGTTTTTAATTTTAGGAATATTTGAATAATTCATAGTGGCATAATATTGTATAAAGCTTTTACTTTTATTAGAAAATTTATACATCTTTTTTATTTTTTTAATTGTTGTGGGAATGATTAAATTAATATCAACAAAAGGGCAATCATTGTATATATTTTTACTATCTTCAACAAATTTATTTTGTAACGAATAATAGTCAGAGTGTTTGACCGAATCAATTACCTTGTGAGGATATAATTGTCTTAGTTTTTCATATGATTCAAAAGTCATCATTACTTCATAATGATCAGTTTCATTTCAATATTCCAGGTTATTAACCACTGCTAAAAGACTATTAAAATCAAGACTATATCAGAGCTCATGCTTACTACAAATATTAATAAATTCTTTCAAGATGTCAAGTTTATGGTTAAAAATTTTAGTCATATTTTAAAATTATAATTTAAATTTATTTTTACCTTAATTTATTTAATTTGCTAATTCTCTACTAAATATTGCTTAACCTGCCTGTGTTAACTTGGTTTTGTTGTTAGCAAAATATATGTAAAAAGTGGTAAAATTTTGTTATCTTATTTAATTAATTAAATATGAATATTTTTATTTGTACATTACTATATTCAGAATGAAAGGCAAATATGTCAGAAAAATTTAAAAAACAAATAACAACTGAACAAAAAGCTAAGAGAAAAAAGGTCATTTGAGGAACTTTTTGAGCAACCGCCATTTCAGCTGTTTTAGCAGCTGGTATTTCTATTCCACTTGTTCAAGCTTCGAAGGCCCTACCTGCTCCAACTCCGATATTGGATGAAAAAAGCTCAATTATTAAAATCATTCAACCAGATGGTTCTATTAAAACTTTAACATATGGCGAGCTAGACAAAAATCCTACTCTAACAAATAAAAACAAAAATATTTTTGATTCTATTGAAAAAAACATTGCCAAATATCTTTATGAGAAAGAGTATGAGGCTTCTTTATGATATCAAGCAGTTTATAATGCCGACAAAGCAAAAACAGATGAAAAATCTTTTGCCCTAGATTCGATTGATAAAATTAAAGAAAAAGTGCAAAAAGAAATTGATGATTTAAAAAGACAGTATCAAAAGCAATATGGCCTTGAACAAAAATGAGAAGAAAAATTCTTAGAAGAGATTTCGAAGCCATCATGAGGATCATCAAAAAATGAGAAACAAGCTTTGGAATACCGAGTTAATTTAGAAATCAACAAAAATGCTTATCGTAGATATAAAACCGAAGTTAATACTGATTGAACATACAATGAATTAAAAAATGGTATCCTAGCCAATAAAGATGTTTTTTATGAATACAATGGCAAAAAAGTTGAAATAGCTAAAAAAGGCCAAAAAATATTTTTGCCTTTTGCTCATGAAAACAAAAATTATGTATTGCCAGCAGAGGATTCAATTGAGTCACAAACAAATTCACAAGCTTCAATCAAAATTCCGATGTTTGTTACAACATCATTTGTTAAGGAATTTAGAAATCCTGAAAGATTTATCAAGCCATGAATCGACAGAAAACAAGCCATTTTATCAGAATTTTCATTATCTGCTCATCAAGATACAACCGGTGCTGAAAAACCATGGGTTGTAACAAAGGCTGAAATAATTAATCTTCTTAAGTTTTCAGCATATCCGCAAGATAATACGCACAATAAATTAAAACTTGCAATTGATGCATTAAATGATTTTAGAGGATTTAGCACATTAATAAAAAACGATAACATTACTTCAGATGATGAAAGACATGCAAAAAATGACCAGACATTAATTGAATATTTATCAGCCGATAAGGCAAATGCTTCAAAATTTGGATCAAAGGGTTTTGTTAATTTAAAACAAGCAATTTCTTCAAGTGAACCATCTTCATACTTTGGACTACTATCAATTTTACTAGGTGACGCACAAATTGATAAAGGTATTTATAAATATACTCAAAAGAATAATTTGTTTAAGGATTTAAAGAAAAAGCTAATTGAGGTTTTAAAATCGCTTAGTGGTTATAATAATCTTGAAACAGATTTTAAGAAAAAACTTGAGAGTGCATTGAATGCAGATCCTGCTTCAAAAGAAAAAAATGCTGATTACGTTGAAGAATATGCTAAGTATAATAACGAGGTTGAAAAAATAATTAATAACCTTGAAGATAAAGAATTTAACAAATTATTTGGTAATGCATTTAAAGATGTATTTGTGAATGGTAATAAGGACAATAAAATTAACGCTATTTACAAGGTCGGGGAAAATTTTGTTTCAGTATCTCCAAAAGGAATATTAATTCAAAATTTACACAAGTTTGATACAGTGGAAGCCGTTCAAAAATTAATTGTTAAAGATTTAGCAATTAAATCAAAAGCAAATTACAAAAATACATTTACTAGTGAATTATTCAATTTAAATACTATTTTTGCAGATATATTGGATACTACATATCAAATTAACGATCTTCTTTCACAAGATACATTCAAAGAATATTTAAAACAACAAAAATTTACTCCTATTGATTCGGATAAAGAAAAAAACTTTGATGATGCAGATATTAAAGGAGCTTTAAACTATATTTCAACACTAGAACAAACAAATAAGGCAACTATTGTAAATAAAAAATATGGTCAAATAAAAGATTTTATTAAGAAACAAATTAATGATAATCTTGTAGCTGACTTCGAATATGATACAAATACAAATAAATTTATAATTAAACCACATGATAATAAAGATATTATTTCTTATTTATTTGACATCATAGTTAAATATGTTTTAGAATAGAAAAATTTTTATAAGGAAAGGAAAAAAATGAAAAAACTTTCAAAAGTATTGCTTAGTTTATCACCTCTAATATTTTCTGGTGTTCCATTACTAGTATCATGTGCAAATAATAAATCACAAAATAATGCTGAAACCCCGGGTTATCAATCAGGTTTTTTAAAACAGCAAACATCAAAGAATCAAATGATTTTATCAGTTGTTGATACATATCTTGAAAAATTTTATGTTAATGATTTAAAAAATATTAATCAAAAAGACAAAATTGCTTCTGCGATTGAAAATAAAAATAATCAGCTTCATAAAGATTTATATGACTTATTTAAATATTATGCCTCTGTTTCACTAAATACTGATGCTCAAAAGTTTTGAAATCTAAAACATGATTTTATTCGATTAAATATTGATACTAAAGTCTATAATCCTGCCCCTGAAAATATTCCTAGCGAAGATGAATTTATATTTTTAATGAAGAATTCTAAGTTCTTGCAGGAAAATCTTAGATTAGAGTTAGAAAAAATGCTAGTTTCTAAAATTTATCTATTAAAATCAAGAGATGAGTTTAAAAAACTATCCGTTAATCAAAATGGCCTAGATAAATATCAAGTAAGTCTTGAAGAGGAAATAAAGAAAGATTCAACTACATTGTTAAAAAAAGATATTTATGATGCCCTTGATTTTTCAAGTAATAATCTTTATCTAATTAAGTATCTTCTTGAAAACCCCCTTATCCAAAGATGATCATTTACTGATACAAAAGATATGAATTTAAGAATTGGTAAGGCAAATATTTCAACCTTTAACGATTTTAACAATCTAGCATCATATAATCCTAAAAAAACTCAACAGTATGATTACAATCCGGTTGCCAAATATCCCGAATATATTTTAAAAACTGGTGCTTCAGAAGGATTTGAACTTAAAACATTAAGAGCATTTAACGGAATTGTTGCTAATTCAGAAACAACAGGCGATTTATCAAACTCATTTTACACAGCCAAAAAATTTACTTCACCTGTTTTTGGTTTTGTAGATCCAAAAACTAAAAAAGTATTAGACCAGGACTATTTTAAATTAGCAAAAATTCTTGCTCAAGAAAAGAAGTTACCAAAAATTAAGGCCGCAGCATCACTTAAATCTAAACAAGATAAGGAAGAAAATTTAAAAGTATTTAATGCTAAGGATATTGAATTTGAAGGCCTTACAAGACAAAATGATAATGAAAAAGTATTTACTAAAGAAATAACTTTAGAAGACAAAAAATATACCCTTATGTTTGAATTAAAAGACTCGATAACTTTTAGTGGTCAAATTCTAAGAGCACCAATGAGATTAAGTATTAAGGAACTTGGATCGAGACATTATTATGATTTTAGTGCTGAATTAGAATATAAGGATAAGAAATTTATAGACCAAACTAATGCAAATGATTATAACCTAGATAAGTATCCAACATTTATCGATGTTATTAATGATAAAAAAATTGATGCTTCATATGTAATTAAATTAGCACCATTATATTTATCTAAAAAAGTAAAAAATCTAAAAAATGAAATTGTTGATAAGAAAATTTTTACTTTTGAAAATACCCCATGAAATGATGCAACGCAACAAAGTATTATTGCTAACTATATTGTTGTCTCAAAAGGAAACACTTTGTTTAGAGAGGCTAATAAATATATAATAGATAATCTAGGATTTAAGTTAACAGAGCTAAACCCGATTGTTTTAGAATTATTTAAAGTGGAAGGATTAATTTAAAAAAAGAAAATTATGGAAAAAGATACATTCCAGAGAATTATTGATAGAGAAATACCCGCAACAATTATTTATGAGGACGCTGATGTTATTGCTTTTCTAGATATTGATCCAGTAGAAAAAGGCCATTTCTTGGTTGTACCAAAAGAGTTTTCGCAAAACTTATATGATATCGAAGAGGAAGACTTGGTTAAATTGGTCAAAAAAGCTAGAAAATTAGCTTTATTACAAACAGATAAGCTTAATGCTTCTGGTTTCAAATTAGTTATAAATAATAATGAAGCTGCTGGACAAGCAATTTTTAGAACACATATTCACATCATTCCTTATTACGATTAGGATATTATTTTGAAAGATTATATAAATTTATGGAAAGAAAATATTCAGAACAAGAACAAATAAGAAGAAACAAAATTTCAATCTTAGCGCAAAAAAATATTAGAGCATTTAATTCAACTATTAGACCAACAATTTCATCGCAAGAAATAATGAAATTGTATGAAAGCAAAACAAGAGAAGCAATTGATGCTGAAAATAAATTTGTTGTTTTTAATGGTAGGGTTGTCGCTCAACGTGGTCCTTTTTTAGTATTACAGGACCGCAATGGTAAAATGCAAATTTATATTGATAAAAAAATATTAGATGAATTTTCTCAAGAAGTTTTAAAACAATTAGATCTAGGTGACATTATTAGTGTTGAGGGTTTTATCTCTAAAACCCATACTGAAGCATTAATGATCAAGGCCTCAAAACTTGTTTTATTAACAAAGTCATTAAAGCCATTACCTGATAAATACCATGGTTTAGTTGATGCAGAAGAAAGACGTAGACATCGTTATGTTGATACAATAGTTAATGAAGAATCAAAAAATACTTTTATCTTAAGAACCAAAATTATTAAAGGTGTACGTGAATTTTTTGATAATTTAGATTATCTCGAAGTTGACACTCCTGTATTGCAACCAATATTGGGTGGAGCTGCAGCTAGACCTTTTAAAACATTTTATAATGCTTTAAACCGTGAATTCTATTTAAGAATAGCCACAGAATTGCCATTAAAAAAATGTATTGTTGGCGGCCTGGAAAGAGTTTATGAAATTGGACGTATTTTCCGTAATGAAGGGGTTGATAGTACACACAATCCTGAATTTACCTCAATTGAATTTTATGAAGCATATTCAGATATGTGAGGAATGATGGAAAGAACGGAAGGCGTATTTAAACACTTAACCACAAAGTTAAATATTAAAAATGTTAAATTTAACGGCTATGAAATAGAATTTAAATACCCTTTTGCAAAGATTAATATGGTTGATGCCGTTTCGCAAAAAATAGGAATTAATGTCCGTAATTTAAGTGATGCTCAGGCCCTTGAATTAGCTAAACAACATGGAATCAAGACGCAAAAATATTATAAGTTAGGTCACGTTATTAATGAACTATTTGAGAAATATATCGAAGAAACATTAATACAACCTACATTTGTTTATGGCCATCCCATTGAGATTAGCCCCTTAGCATTTAAAGAATTAGATGATGACCGTTTTACTCAAAGAGCAGAATTATTTGTTGGAACCAAAGAATTTGCTAATATGTTTACTGAGCTTTCAGATCCTATAGATCAGCTAGAAAGATTTGAGTCCCAACTTGAAGAAAGAGAAAACGGTAATGAAGAAGCAAACGAAATTGATTGAGATTTTGTTAACGCTTTAGAATATGGGCTTCCGCCAACAGGTGGCTGCGGAATTGGGATCGACCGTTTGGTAATGCTTCTAACTCAAAATGATTCAATTAGAGATATTCTCTTATTTCCACAATTAAAAGAAATAAAATAATTTTAAATAAAATATGTTCCACAATAAAGGACATATTTTATTTATTTAAAAATGTGTTAATATAATATAACTAAAATAAACTTATGGGAAATAAAACGTTTACTCAAACAATCAAAGAAGAAATTATAAATAGACCATTAAAAAAACAAGATAAATTAAACTTGTTAAGTGGTGTTTTTGCTACGTCAAAAATAGAAGAAAATGCTTTTAAATTAATCATTAATAATAAAATAATATTTGAATTTATTAAGCAGCTTTTAGTAGAACAATCAATTCCTTATTTTTTAGAGAGAAAAAATGAATTTGTTATTGAAATTGCAGATTTTTATAACGGAAAATTAAAATATGAACGTGAATATTTTTCTGGCATCTTTTTAGCATCGGGCTCAGTCTCAAATTTTGAGAGTTCTTCAAATCATCTTGAATTGAAGTTTTATAATTTTGATAATGCTCTACAATGTTTGACTATACTAAATAAATATAATCTTGAATTTAAATTATTAAAAAGAGAAAATAAATTTTTAATTTATTTAAAAAAAATTGAACATATTTGTGATTTTTTAAAAGCCATTGAAACGGTTAATTCATATTATCAACTTGAAGAATATAAAATTGAACGAGATTATTTTAATAATATAAATCGCATTACAAACTTTGATATATATAATCAACAACGAATTGCTAATGCTAATATCCAGTTTTTAGAAAACTATGATTTTGTGCAAAAAAATAACCTAACATTTCTTTTTACTAAGCAGGAATTAGCTTTCTTTAAAATTAAAAAAAATAATCTTGATAGTAGTCTATCTAACCTGGTGGAACTATTGGCTAATAAAAAAATTTATAAGTCAAGATCATCATTAAATCATTCGTTAATAAAATTAAGAACATTTGTGAAGAAATATAGTTCAAAAAATGTTAAACTAGCCAAAACCCAGAAAAAATAATATATTTTAAAATTAATTTGCATAAGTTTCTTGGCAATTTAAATGCTATTTTTAGGTCTAAAATCGAATGAATTGATAAAAATCCGTCGCTTTTATTAAATTAATAAAATTTAAAAAGTAGTAAAATTTATATTGTGAATTACACAAATCAAAACTCACATTTCACAACTGAACAATAACGATTAGTTTTCTGATCGTTATTGTTTTTTGTTTTTAAGTAAAAAAATGAAAGGATAAATAATGAAAAGAAGTAATAAAATTTTATTCTCATTAAGTGGTTTATCACTTTTTGCAGTCCCTATGTTTTTGGCATCATGTGGTCCTTCACATTCTAGTGCTAGATATGACCAAGTTTATGATGGCAAATTAAAAATTGCTACTGGTTTTTCTGAAAATAATGTTCAAGGTATTGGATTAAAAACTATTGTTAGTGAATTTAACAAATGATTAAAATCTGGTTCAGCTGAAGAACAAGCTAAAAAGACTGAAAAAGGTTATTTACCTGTTGAAATCGTTTTTACACCAAATGGTTATTCAACAAGTGCCTTAGAAACTAAATTAAGTGCAAAAGAAACAAATGAATTTTGAAATATAATGATTAACTACCCAACCGCTGCATCTATATTGGCAACGCGGGACATGAATTTGGCCTTACCAAATGATGTTTATGAAAATTTGAATATTGCCGAAGCATTTAAGCATGTTAATGATGAAATTGGTGGTAATCTAGAATCAAAAGAAAAATGAGTAGTTCCATTTTCAAGATCTTCTGAAATGCAATCAGTTAATAAGGTTCTTTTAGGTAAATTATTAAAAGAATTAAAAGCTGCTGGTGTAAAAATGGGCGAAGATGCTTCAACCAAAAAAGTTAAAGAATACATTAAATATTATGAAAAAACTTCGGAAAGTGATGCTAAATATGTAGATGCTGAGTGAGAAAAGAGCAAAGCTACTGATATGGAAGCTGCTAAAAGAAGCATCTTAGAACTAAATTTAACACTTGATGACTCAATTTTTCAAGAATATGATAAATTAATTAATTTTGCTATTGCTGCTAAAAAATTATATCCAAGTGATTTAAATAAACCTATTTTAGGCATTGACTCATTAGCATCGGTTGTTAATGTTATGAATGTTGCTATCACTAAGGGTAATGTAAGTGAACAATATATTAATCCTTCATCAGGTCATGATCTTACTGGTGGGTATGATTATGAATCGTTTAAACAAAATGGAACATTCCAAAATGAATTATTTAAAAAAATAACAAAAACTATTTTTGATGGTATTAAATCTGGAGCAGTTTGAATTGGCGGTGGTGGAGCTTATGGTTCAAGCTTATTAACTAAACATAATATGGCAATAAGCATTGGTTCAACAGCTGGATACACACACACATATATAAGTGGCAATACAGAAACAATAAACTATATTAAGGATCAAAAAAATAAAGTTGAAAAATTATATGAACTTGTAAATAAAGACGCAAAAGATGGTAATGATGTTGTATTAAAATTCAAATCAGGAAGCCATACAAATAAAATCTATGCAAATAAATTATCACAAGGTACTGTTGTTGGCCAATATGATAAACAATTAGTATCTAATGAAGTCGGGACAAAATTAGCTAATGAATTTAAGAAAAATAATAATTATCGCTTGTTAGCCGGAAGCGTTGAAAACAAAAACCTAGTTTTATCAAGTACACTAAAAATTGCACTTAGTGATGATGAAATAAAGAAAGTAGTTTCATTAGGTACAACATTTGCTAATGATGGAAATTCATATGTATTAGTTGATAAGAGTTTAATTTCACAATTAGTATTTACCGCTGATAAATTATTGAATTTTGAAGATGCTGATTGAATTAGTACTCCATTGGTTAAAGATGCTTCTAAAGATAAAAAATCAGTATTTATTCAAGGGCCTTCACTTGTTTTGA
The DNA here is from genome assembly GCF_053851675.1 of Mycoplasma sp. 1781. Lineage (NCBI taxonomy): Bacteria > Bacillati > Mycoplasmatota > Mollicutes > Mycoplasmatales > Mycoplasmataceae > Mycoplasma > Mycoplasma sp. 1781. The sequence continues at coordinate 8,068 of NZ_JBSQBC010000010.1, read as the reverse complement.
TTCATGCTAATGAAAAAGAAGATAAGGCAACCCAATTATTTGTACAATGATTGTTTAAGGAAAAAATAGCATCAATAAGTTTTACAAATAAAGGTAAAACTACTAAATATGATGATGTTAAGCCAATTGATGCATTTAATTACTTTGGTAGCTATATTTCGCCAACTGCAGATTACATTAATCAAGATGTAAAAAATATTAAACGTTTAAATAGAGCATCAAAAATTGCATTTGAAAACTTCAAAAAAATCCAAACAAACAGCAATGAATATCAACCAGCAGAAGACGTTTATTCAACATCTTCTGATAAACTAAGAGAATCAATTGGTTCCGCTGGTAGAGCTATTGTTAACAAGGTTTTAAATAAAAAACCAGTTAAATTTGAAGATTTTATTAATGAAATTCTTAAATTATTTGCATAATATCAAAATAAAAAAATACAAAATTTTTGTGTTTTTTTAACAAAAGGGAAGAAATGAAAAAAATAAAATTATTTTTATTAGCACCAATTTTTACCTTTCCACTATTGTCCGTTTCTTGTCAAAATGAAAAAACAAAAGAATACTATGATAATTTAAAATTAAATGCTACTTTTTTATTTGAACCTAGCAATTATCACAGTGTTGGAAAAACATTAGATAATGTTATTGAAACTGAAATTATTGATGATGTGGAAAAAGGGACAACTAAAAAAATCGCTTTATCATTATGAGAAAACTTTGGGGCTGTTGAGGGGCAAGTAACTCAAGTATTTGATGGTGATACTATCGAAGTTACAATCAAAAAAAATTTGACCTCAAAAACAACCTTTGAGAATGGACAAAAAATTAAGATTAGAATTCCATTAATTGATACTTTAGAGCAAAATACTAAGGGTACAACAGAGCGTGAAAGAAAATTATCAAATCTTGATAGTGCTTATGTTGAGAATATTCTTCAAGGTAAAAATGTAAGACTAGTATCTGATAATTGGTCTAATAATTCATATAGTAGATACGTTGCATATGTATTCTTTGGCGATTCATTTGAAAAAAACTTTAGTATTGAAATGTTGGCTAATGGTTGAACATTACCAAGAATTGGCGCCTTAGATTTTAAAACATTTGTTAATGATTATGAAAAAACTGAAAAGAGCGCAGTATTATCTTATTTATTGCCTTATGCTGCAAGGGCTTTTAATGACGGATATTTCAACAATAAAGGATTTTATGCTAAAGAAGGCGTTAATATTTCTGTCGGCGGTCAAGACCTTAACCTTAAATTTAAATTGCCAGTTGATTTGTCAAAAGAATATCAAGCTCATGGCTCTGATTTGATTAATGATGCATATCAATTTATGTATCCATTTAATATTGAGAAAAAAAATAAACAAAAATTTGTTAATCCACAAAATAATATTTTTGAATTTTTAGGAACTAAACAATCAAAGAAAGAAGTAAAATAAATGAAAAAGGAAAATAAAAAAATAACGCAAAGCCATATTCACGGTTTTTCACAAGAACGTTATCAGGCTAAAAAATTAGTTCCTGCGATCGAAGTCAAGGATTTAGTCATTGACTTTGGTGAATCACTAGCTGTTGATAATGCTTCTTTTGCGATTGAAAAAGGAGAGTTAGTTACATTACTGGGCCCTTCAGGTTCAGGTAAAACTACTACTCTGAATGCCATTTCTGGATTATTGCGTCCTACAAGTGGAAAGTTATTTTTCTCTGGTGTAGATGTTACAAAGTTTTCACCTCAGCAAAGAGAATTGGGGTTAGTGTTCCAAAATTACGCTTTATACCCTCATATGACTGTTTATGATAATATAGCATTTCCACTATTGAATGATAAACACTGAAAAGAAGAAATTATTGAAAAATCAAAATTAGCTCAACAAAAAATATTTGAACTAATATTTAAGTTCTATGGTGTTTCTGAAGAACTTATTTCTGAAACAAGAACAAAACTATACCACACTATTGATAATCCGCGCGAAACAAGAAATTATTTAACTGAGTTAAAAACACAATATAACAATATTATTGATAATGAAGTAAATAACTATAATTTCATTGTTACTAAAAAAACGGCTATCTTATCTAATTTAACTAAAAAAGTTTTAAAAGATATTAAAGACGTTAGGGAAGAAACAAATAAGTTACTTAATGACTTAGAAATTGAACGCGCTGCAAGAATAAGTGAAATTAAAGAACAAATTGAAATTATGATGGTTAGAGATAAGTCAGGGTGTGGCGACTTATTTGAAAAGCAAAAGAGTATTATAGTTGAATTTTCTAACAAAAGAAAAGAAATTAAACAACATCTTAAAGAAAAAATTAAGAATCTTAAAAATGAGTATGTTAAAAGATATAATGAAAGCAGACTTGAATATACTCAAAAGGTCAATGAAGCAAAACAAATTTTGAGAGAAAAAATTGTTGTTCAAAAGATCGATCCTATCGGAATGCAAATTAAGCAAATTAAGGAACGTTTAAAACATACGAAGATTGAGACGGAAACAGTATACAAAGAAGCTATTCGTTCTTTAATTATTCCAATTTTAGAAAGCAATAATATAAAAACAAGAAATTTAAAGAAGTCATTAAATGAATTAATTGCTTTATTGCCAGATGATTTACAAAAAGAAATTAGAATTTTAGGCAAAGATGTTTTAACAATAGAAGAAGCAATTATTAGAGATGTTTTAGATGTTGCTCAAAGAGTTGAAATTACTAAAAATTTACGTAAGAGACCAACGCAGTTATCAGGTGGGCAACAACAACGTGTTGCTATTGCTAGAGCTATTGTTAAGAAACCAAAGATTCTTCTATTGGATGAACCTTTATCAAACCTTGATGCTAAGCTACGTGTTTCTACAAGAAAATGGATACGTTCTATTCAACAAGAACTTGGAATTACAACAGTCTTTGTTACCCACGATCAAGAAGAAGCTATGTCTATTAGTGACAAAATTATTTGCATGTCTACTGCCAAAGTTCAACAAATTGGCGCTCCGATGGAACTTTATTTGACGCCTAAAAATGAATTTGTTGCTAAATTCCTTGGTGTTCCTGAAATGACTATTTTTGAAACACCAATTAAAGATGGATATGTATATTACGAAGGACAAAAATTAATTAAAGCCCCTGAAAATTACAAAAAAGCAACTATTGACTTAGGATTTCGCGGTGAATCGTTGGTTGAAGACGAAAACGGAATTATTACTGGTGATATTAAATTAGTTGAATATCTAGGAAAAGAAATCCAAGCCCAAATTTATATAAAATCAATTGATAAGATTGCTAATGTTTTCCTTTCAGCTAAAACAAAATATGAAATTGGTGAAAACGTTAGATTAAGTATTAAAAGAAAAGAATTGTACCATTTGTTTGATGTTGATACAAAGGAAAGAGTTTAATGAACACTTACTTTTGAAAAAAATATCGTATCAAAAAGACAGGGGAAGCTCTAAGTATATTAAATACTAAAACACCATTTTGAAAACCATTTTTATTGATGTTGCCTTCCTTAATTGCCTTGGCGTTTATGATTATTATTCCATTTATTCTTGTTATTATTGTATCATTCCGTGCCCCAACATCATTTAGAGGATTCGGATGATCAATAGCAAATTATTATCAAACAAAAGGAAAAGCAGGGGTTTTTAATGATCCTAAATTTGATGTAGCAGTTGTTAATTCATTGCTATATGCCGTTGTAGCTCTACCAATAGGGCTTTCAATATCAATATTAATAAGTTCTGCTATTACAACGGTAATTAGAAGATATGCACGTAGTTTTTGACAAACTGTTTTCTTCTTGCCATACATGACTGGTGCTGTAGCTGTTTCGCTAACATTCTCAGCTATTTTTGGTAAAACAAGTGAAGGTGCTATCTTTCCGCTGTTGTATGGTTCAGGTAATAGATGAAATCCCTTTATAGTGATCTTGATCCGTGGGATTTGAGGAGGATTAGCCTTTCAAGTGTTAATTCTAACCACATCAATGTTATCAGTTAATCCTGACTTATATAAATCGTCAGCAATTGATGGCGCAAGTAGTGGGTCTCAATTCTTTAAAATTACCCTACCTTCAATTCAAAAAACAATTTCATTCTTATTTACGATAGGAATTATTAATGGTATTAAGGTCTTTCCGTTGGCCTTATATAATAACGATGCCTCAGCTTCTATTACAGAAAATGGTAGTACGTTATTGCTTTACATTTTTCAAGCAACAAAATCTGGAGAATTCGGAAGAACCGCTGCTGCTTCAGTGTTCTTATTTATACTAGGTACCTTAGTTTCATTTACATTGAAGAAATCAGTATCATCAATTTTTAAACTAAAAACTAAATTGGGAGAAAGAAATGTTATCAACAAGCTTAAAGCTGAGATACAAAAGAGAAAAATCAGCTTTAAAATCTAAACAAGAATTAATGTCCAAGCCTTATTCAACAACAAATGTATGAGGCAAAATATTCTCTTGATCATTTAAAATTGCTATATTAACATTCTTTAGTTTCTTAGTTGTTCTTCCGTTTTACTTTATGATTGAGCAATCGCTTGTTGACCCAAGATTTTATGGCCAACCAGGTTCAAAGATTGCTTGATGACCATTTGATTATGAAAAATTCTTGTCAAATGGTAAAGAGTTTGGCGGCAATTTGGGAACTAGTTTTTACTTTAGTAATTTCCTACAATCACTACAGGAAGGTTATCTACAAGCACTAGTATTCACAGCTGGATTTACAGCTTTATCTGTTGTTGTCAGATTATTCTTTGCAACTACACTTGGTTATGCATTATCTCTTAGAAATTGAAGAGGAAAAAATGCATTTTTCGGAATGCTATTATCATTGTTAGTTATTCCTGAAATTACTTTATTGTCTTTACAATATACGTTAGTTTCTAAAACCGGTTGAATCGGTACTAAAAATCCATTAATTATTATTTCAATGGTTGTCCCATTTGCTACATCAATTTTTAATGCATATATGTATAAAAACGCTTTTGAAGCTATTCCAAATTCAGTTAAGGAATCATCAATGCTTGACGGGGCAAGCGGAATTAAGTACTTCTTTAATGTAGCTTTACCTATGGTTAAAGCCACAACATGAACAGTTATTATTTTGACCGCTCTTGCTTCATGGAATTCATATACATGACCTGCATTATTGTGAGATGCAGCACCTGGTAAAACTGCTGGTTATTATGCACCAATTAACTTATGATTATTTACAACCGGTAGAGTTGAAGTAGATGGTGGCGAAGCACAAATAATTTTATCGGTAAGAATGGCTGCTACAATTTTAGCTATTTTGCCTATGATGATTGTGTACTTTGTTTTAAGAAAGAGAATTATGGCTGCTATTTCTAGACAAGGAAATGCAACAAAAGGATAAACTATGGATTATAAAAATTACAGTATTATAAATGATCAACAAAAAACAAAAAAAGTTGGAAAAAGAGTTTTGAGTTTTGTAGGAATTTTAACAGTTGTTGTTGCTGGTTTAGTTATACTAGGATTCATAATCTATGGTTTAATTGTTGGTGTAACTAATATATTCACTCAAGACACATTAAGATTATTGAGTTAAAATAGAATATACAAAATCTAATTAAAACAGATCTTTATAATAGGTCTGTTTTAATTTGTCTATTTTTTGCTAAATTTAATATAAAATATTAAATTATGAAATTTTTTAAATTCAAATCAACTGAAATGCGTATTGCAGAGCAAACATTAAAAAAAATTAATCAATTAGAAGAAAGTATTGCCAAATTAAGCGATGAGGAACTGAAAAATAAAACAATTGAATTTCGTGAAAGAATTAGGTTAGGCGAGAGTCAGGATGATATTAGACCTGAAGTTTTTGCTGTTTCACGTGAAGCAACAAAAAGAATTTTAGGCAAAAGACCTTATGATGTGCAAATGATAGGTGGTATTATTCTTGATTTAGGTTCTGTTGCAGAAATGAAAACAGGTGAGGGAAAAACTATTACATCTATCGCCCCCGTTTATTTAAATGCTATTGGTGGCAATAGTGTTATTGTTTCAACAGTTAATGAGTATTTAGCAGAACGTGATGCTGAGGAAATGGGACAAGTTTTTAAATTTCTCGGTTTAAGTGTTGGTATTAATAAAGCACAAATGCATACTAATTTAAAAAGAGAAGCTTATGCATGTGATGTTGTTTATTCGGTTCATTCAGAATTAGGTTTTGACTATCTAAGAGATAATATGGTTATGTCAAAAGAAGAAAAAGTTCAAAGAGGACTTGATTATATTTTATTGGATGAGGTTGATTCTATTCTAATTGATGAAGCTAAAACACCATTGATTATATCCGGTGGTGATCATGAAGAAAGTACAATGTATACTATTGCAGATTTATTTGTAAGAACATTAAACCAAAATGATTACTTTATTGACGAAGAAACAAAATCTGTTTATCTTACTGATGAAGGAATTGAAAAAGCAAATAAATATTTTAATTTAAGAAATCTATATGATCTTGAAAATTCGGAGCTTGTTCATAGAATTCAAAATTCATTAAGAGCTCATAAAGTTATGAAGCTTGACGTTGAATATATTGTTAGAAATGATAAGATCGAACTCGTAGATTCGTTTACTGGTCGTATTATGGAAGGGCGCGCCTATTCCGAAGGTTTGCAGCAAGCAATTCAAGCGAAGGAAAGAGTTGAGATTGAATCAGAAACAAAGACACTTGCTACTATTACATATCAAAATTTCTTTAGATTATTTAAAAAAATTAGCGGTATGACTGGTACTGCCAAAACGGAAGAAAAGGAATTTATTGATATCTATAATATGCGTGTTAATGTTGTTCCAACAAATAAACCAGTTATTAGAAAAGATGAAAAAGATGAAATTTATGTTGATATGCATTCTAAATGAATGGCCGTTGTTAAAGAAGTAAAAAGAGCCTTTCAACGTAAACAACCTATTTTAATTGGAACAGCACAAGTTGAAGATTCTGAGGTTCTGCATGAATATTTATTGCAAGAAGGCATACCACATACTGTTTTAAACGCAAAACAGGATGCTAGCGAAGCTGAAATTATTTCAAAGGCTGGCCAAGCAAGTGCTGTAACTATTGCTACTAATATGGCAGGACGTGGAACGGATATTAAGCCAACAAAAGAAGCTATTGAACATGGCGGTTTATACGTTCTAGGAACAGAAAAAGCCGAATCACGTCGTATTGATAATCAACTTAAGGGCCGTTCTGGTCGTCAAGGGGATATAGGTTATACTAAATTCTTTTTATCTTTAGATGACCAATTAATTTTGAGATTTTCTGTTCAAGATAGATGAAAGGAAATATTTAAGGAATATGGTTCAAATCCTATTCCTGGTGAATTAATTCGTTCAGCATTTTTAAAAGCGCAAAAGAAAATTGAAGGTTTTAACTATGATAGTCGTAAAAGTGTTTTAAATTTTGACGACGTTATTAGACAACAACGTGACCTAATATACGAACAACGCGACTTAATTTTGGAACGAGACGATTTGGGTTCAATTATATACAAGATGTTTAATGTGGCTGTTAAGCAAATTGTCAATAATCCTTATTTTGTTAAGAAAAATGACACAATGGATTTTGACAATTTTGCCGAATATCTAAATCGTAATTTTATGCTATTAACTCAGCATCAATTTGAACCAGGTGAAATTATAAAAATGGATCGTGAAGAGTTAAAAAATTATATAACAAATATCTGAAAAAAGGAATATGACCGTTTAAGACAAAACATAATTGAAAAATATGGTTTAACTTCATTAGTAAAATCAGAAAGAAATATTATCCTAAATGTTTTTGATTCAGGATGACAAGACCATATTAATGTTATGGACAAATTGCGTCGTAGCACTCATTTAGTTCAGTATGCTCAAAAAAACCCATATCAAATTTACACTAAATTAGGTTCAAAAAAATTTAAGGAACTTACTGATAGAATAGCAATGGAATGTAGTATTAACTTATTGAATAACTATGAGGCATTGCCTTCCTCAAATAGCCAAATTGATTTTCCTTGATTGGCAAATAATATTAATCCAA
>NZ_JBSQBC010000009.1:0-32526 GCF_053851675.1 Mycoplasma sp. 1781 | reverse complement strand
GTTTGGCGATAATATTAAAATTGTTTATGAAGATTTAAAGAAACATCATTCAAAAGAAGTTCTTACAGACTTAATAAAACAAAATAAACCAATTAAAGATCTATTAATTAAGAATGCTATTAAACTAGACTCAGTTGATTTAATTAACACTAACAATAATCTTATAAATAATATAAAAAATGAAGCTCCAAAAATTGAAATTGATTACAACGATCCTTCTAATGATGAAATTAAAAGAATTATTGACACATTTTTTAATAGATACTTGTATAACAAATACGATAAGGCGAAAGAAGGAAAAGGACAAAGATTTGGATTTTCAATAGATAATTCACACAATAATAAGGATATAACTATCCATAATGATAATTTATACGATACTGAAGTGCCGAAAGATGAGCCTGAGTTAAATGTTCCGTGAGATGAGGATGATGAACCTAGTCAAATGCAAACTAAACTAAAAACAGAATCTAAACAAAAACAAGAACAAAAAAGTGAATCAACATCCTCTAAAAAAGAAACCATCATAAATGAAGATACAAAATGAGGTGATCTTTACAATTTATTTTCAGGCGGAATTCAAGGTCACGCACCTATCATTGATATATTTGATATCCCTGGCGGAAAGAAATAATAAAAAATCTGGATTAAATCCAGATTTTATTTATTATATTTTCAACAATTGGTGATGTAGTAATTTACAGCTTTTTGGAGCACTTCCCGGTTTGAGTCATGAGTAATGCGATTCACCATAGCTTCTTCAATTCCAACTCACTCAACTATTTCTATTTCTCCCGGCTTATTTTTTATATCAAAATTTTTTGGTTTTGCTAAAAAAAATATAACATCTTTAGTTGTGTTTTTGAATGGAGAATATGTTGTTTTTTCTTTAAAGCCATCAATGATTTCAATATCAACATTTGTTTCTTCTTTAACTTCTCTTAGTGTTGTTTCGATCTCTGTCTCATTTTTTTCCATATGTCCCTTAGGAAAAGTCCAATGGCCGGCTGTTTGTTGAACAAGCAAAACATATAATTTAGATTCAATATTATTTAACACTACTGCGCCGCATGATTTAACGTATTTCATTTAAGATGCCACCTCTTTTTTTAATTGTAATATTTATTCCCAATATTGTAATTATATTTAAAATTAGAAGAGAATCAAAAATTAACTTGATTATTTTTAAATTCATGAATAAATTAATATTCTTTTCCCTACTATGTAGATTTTTTTGTAAGTAAGCATTTATTATAGCCTGGTGAGTCCCATTGATTAGAAATATTAGCAGAAAAAAAATTAAAATAAAAGCAATTAAAGCAATAACTAGACCAAAAACGGTTTTTAATAATTTATTATGATTAAGATTTTTTCTTTCCTTAAATATTGGCATATAGCTAAGGCTAGTTAACAACATAATAATATTTGTTAGTGTAATTATAGCTAATATTCCAATTAATAAATTTTTATTGATGTCTTTTTTTAATAATGCTGAAGCAATTATTTGTATAACGGATGCCAATAGAGCTACTATTACTAATACAAAGAAAGTGTAGAAATTGCGCTTAATTTGTGACTTGATTAGGTTATCAATTTTATTCATATTTATTATTATATATATTAAAATAAATACTTTTTACTATTAGTTAGAACTTAGTAAATGTTTTTTAATTTCAATAATAATAGTTTGTTTTATGTTAACATGATTTTTTTAAAAAAAGAAGTTTTGATAATTTTTGCTTATATAATTTAATACAATAATAGCATAGAATACCTTTGCTTTTTTGATAGACCTTTAACTAAAGGTTATTGTGTTTTTTAAATTTAAAACATTGGTATAAAATATATTATTTATGTTTAGGGAGAGTTCTGTGATCACAAAAAAATATTTAGCTCTATATCGTCAATATCGTCCAAAGACATTTGAGGAAATTTGTGGACAACAACACATAGTAGAGACACTAAAAAATATTATTCATGAAAACAAAATTGGCCATGCCTATCTATTTTGTGGTCCGCATGGTAATGGTAAAACTTCGACAGCAAAGATTTTTGCAAATGCTATTAATTGTATCCACCGTAGCTCAGAAAGTCCATGTTTAGAATGCATTAAATCGATTGATAATAATATTGATATTATTGAAATCGATGCTGCTTCAAATACCGGAATTGAAGATATTCGAGAACTTAAAGAGAAAATCAAACATTTGCCTACGAATGGTAAATATAAAATTTATATTATTGATGAAGTCCATATGTTATCAAAAGCAGCTTTTAATGCTCTTCTAAAAACTCTCGAGGAACCGCCAAAACATGCTATATTTATTTTAGCAACTACTGATCCTCAGAAGATCCCGCTAACAATATTAAGTCGTGTTCAAAGGTTTAACTTTAAAAAGATTGATAAAAAAGTATTATTTAATCAGCTTGTTAATATCTTTAAGAGAGAAAATATAGTAGCAAAGGATGATGCCATTAAGTTAATTGTTGATTTGGGTAATGGTAGTTTTAGAGACACGTTAAGTATTGCTGATCAAGTCGCTATTTATTGTGCAAATGAAGAAATAACTAAAGAAGCAATAGAAAGGCTCTTCGGAATAGTGGATTTTCAAAATATCTGATACTTAATAAAATGTATATGTGCCAACGAGCATAAGCCTTTAATCGACAAGTTTAATTATTTGGTTGAAAATGGCGCTAGCATTGAAAAAATTGTTCTACAAATATTTAAGGCATTTAAAGACTATATAATTATGAAAAAAACTCATGACGAATCATTATTAGAGTTTGCTAACATACAGCAACTTAGTGAACTTGATATTGATGATGAAGCTTTATTTAAATATATAGAATTAATTCAAAGCGCAATAAGAGATTCAAAAAATTCTGATATTCCCAAAGAACTTATTGATCTTTATTTATTAAAGATGTCTTCTTATAAGAAAAATAATTTAAATGATGGGATTATCAAAAAAAATATTGAAGATAATAATTTTTCATTTAATAATAAAGAAAAAGTTCATCAAGATAATTTGAATAATGATTTCCAACTGGTTGATGATGAAATTGCTAATAATGATAATCATAAACAATTTAATTCAATTTTTGATCTTAAAAGCATTTCTAATCAATTTGAATCTCCTAATGAAATTAGCACACAATCAATCAAAAAAGAGCTCAAAGATGTTGGAATTGAAGAAATAAATGTTGATCAATTGCTTGAAAAAACATCAGAAATTCTTATTGTAGAAACGGCCAAGGAATATGAGAATTTAGATTTATTAAATGATATTATTAGTGCTGAGTATAATGATCTTGCCCCTTCTAAGACTGTCGAAATCCTTAAGGCAGAGTTAGACCAAGATGAGGTTAATTCACTTGTTTTTATTTACCAATACGTGCGAATGAAGATTTATAATTACGATTCCAAGGCTAAGACAGATATTGATACTATGTATTACAATATGATTGAAAGAAGAATTAAGAAGGAACTTGGATATTTGATTCCTTTGTTGTCAGATTTTAAAATATTTTATAGTATGGATGACCTCATTGTTTTAAAAAGCGAAGACATTGCAAGGGTTCATCAACTAAATTTAAAAAGAACTAGCCCTGATTTTATTGAGGCTGTTAATAGTATTTTTGGTAGATACACAAATGTTGTTGCAATAACGCGTAACCAGCTTGATAATGCTATAAAATATTGTAAAGAAAATTGAGCAAGCAAAAAAGGCGAAGAAATTAAAATTATTAATTTGCCAAATTTAGATAAGTATAAAAATAAACAAAATCCCAATGTAGAATTTGCTAAGAAATTATTTGGCGATATTGTGAAGACATAAGGAAATTAAAAAAAGTAAGGAGAATTATTATGAACATTAATGAAATGTTAAAGAATGCAAAGAGAATTCAAGGAGAAATGGAAAAGGATGAGCAAGCTGTTGCTCAACAAAAGTTTGTTGTTGAAAAGCAAGGAATCAAGGTTACAATGAGTGGCCAAAGAAAAATTACAGAGATTATTATAAATGAAGCATTAATAGATCCTGAGGATCCTGAATTAATACAGGATTTAGTTATGCTTGCAGTTAATGAGGCTCTTGAAAAAATTGAAGCTGCATATGATGAAATTGGGGCAAAGTATTCCAATAGCGGGTTACCATTTTAATGAATTTACAACTTAGAGATAAAATCGTTGAAGCTCTAAAGATGATACCTGGTATTTCAAAAAAGCAGGCAGGCAAAATTGTGACTTATTTTCTTGAGGTTAATCCAGAATACACAAGTACATTGTTTTTGGATATTATAGACTTACAAAAGCAAACCAAGAAGTGTACACAATGCTTAGCATATACTACTAAGGATATTTGTGATATTTGTTTAGATAAAAAAAGAGGTAAAAAACTTTTTGTAGTCCAAGATAACAATGATATTGAAAAAATTGAGCAGTTGGACATTGAAAAAGGCAAATATTTTGTTTTTAATGAATATATCAATACTAAACAAATTAGTAATGAAACAACTAAAAAAATCAACCATTTATTAAGTGTAGCATCAAAAAATGATGAAATTATTTTAGCTTTAAATACTGATATAAATGGCCAAATAACAATGAAATTTCTTGAGAAAAAGATACGAGATGAATTAAAAAATAAGGATCTGTATCAGCTATCTGTTGGAATTCCTTTCGGAATGTCAATCGATGCCGCCGATCCGATTTCGTTAAAACAGTCAATATTAAACAAGAAAAAGGTGTAGGAGTATTTATGGGTCGAACAGGTAAATTTATTGCTTTTGAAGGCATGGACGGATCTGGAAAAACAACTATTATTCAAATGCTAAAGAATGATCTTATTAAGGATGGATTAATTGATAATTTTGTATTTACTAGAGAACCAGGATCTGCTTTTTCAAAAGAGGCTGAACACATTCGACAATTAATTCTTGATAATGAAAATTCATTTAGCTCGATGGTTGATGCTTTGCTTTTTGCGACAAGTAGACGCTTAAATCTTGAAAAAGGTATATGGCCTGCCTTGCAGGAAGAAAAACATGTAATTACAGATCGTTATACAACATCATCATATGTTTATCAAGGAGTTTTAGGTGATGCTGGCTTGGAAAAAGTAGAAATAATTAACCAAATAGCAACAAATAAAACTGAACCTGATTTAATAATATTTTTTGATCTTGAACCCTCTGTATCGGTTGAAAGAATTACTAAGATGCGTGAAGGAATGGATAGACTCGAGACTTCCGATGTATCATATTATTTTTCTTTGCGAGAGGCTTATAATAAGGTTATTGCAAAAAACCGCTCTAGATACCGTGTTATTGATGCAAATTGTTCTATTATTGATTTATATGAGAAAGTTTTAGAAATTCTTAAAAAAGAAAATATTTTATAATGATTGATTTTGTTTTTAAAAAAATAATTGATAACTCTCTCTTAGAGCAAAAATTAGGGCAAGTTTATTTATTTTCATCAAAAAATATTAAAAGTTTTGATGAATATTTTTTGTATTTTATTAATAATGTTAATGGTGAATGTTTTGAAAAAATTAGCGACATTAAACTAGGCGATATTTACTTTTATGTGGATGGAAGAAAAAATACAATTGGCAAAGAAAATATTCTTGATGTTATGAATGAAACAACTGAAACATCGTTGTTATCTAAAAATAAGAAAAAAATACTAATAATTGATACTGTTGAAAATGGTACACAGCAATCACTTAATAGTCTCTTAAAGTTTTTAGAAAATCCACCCCAAAACACCGTTGTTTTAATGTCTTGTAATTATATTTCTCAGGTTATAAGTACAATTAAATCACGTGCATTCATTATTGAATTAAATAATACCTTAAATACAAGAGATATTAATGAATTTAAGCCATTTAAGAATTTTTTTGTTCATACAAATAGTGAATATAATGAAGACATTATTCCTATTTTTACAGAATTAAGCAAGTCAATAGTTAATTCCAATAAAGAGCCGCAAAAATTATTAGTTAAAATTATTAGTCATTTTAATTATGATAATAAGGAAGTAATCATAAATTTTATGATCATGGCATTTATGGATATATATAAAGTAAAAAAAGGATTTAATGATTTACTAATCTTGAATGATTATAAAATACAACCAACATCATTTGATTATGTTCCTATTTATAAAATATTATGTGTTCTTCAAGAAACTAAAGTAAATCTAAAAAATGCAGCAAACTTTAATCTACAAAAGGCTATTTTATTGTTGAAATTAGAGGAGTTCTATGGATTTTAAAATTTATATCGTCGGAACCCCCATTGGAAACTTAGAAGATATAACCTTACGCGCTATTAGAATTCTAAATGAAGTCGAAATTATCTTGTGCGAAGATATAAGAGTAAGTAAGAAGTTATTAAATAATTTTAAAATAACAGGCAAAAAATTGATTTCTTATCATAAGTTTAATGAGAAAGAATTGGCTCCCCGTGTTATTTCCTATATATTATCTGGAAAAAAAGTTGCTTTAATTTCTGATGCTGGTATGCCTTGCATTTCTGATCCTGGTTTTAATTTAATTAGTGAAGCGAATAAAAATGGAATTTTTGTCGATGTTATAGGGGGAGTTACTGCATTTACTCATGCATTCATAAAATCTAACTTTGGATCTACATTTAACTTTATTGGTTTTTTGAAAGATAAAAGTGGTGAGAGAATTAATCAGTTAAAAAAAATTAATGAGGGTGTTTATGTGGCGTATATATCGCCATATAAGCTAATAAGTACATTAAAAGATTTTGATGAAGTTTTTTCTAAAAAAGTTGATATTTACTTATGCAAAGAGTTAACCAAACTTTTTGAAAAAGATTATCGCGGGACTCCAAATGAAATTATTAAATTATTAGAAAATGAGCCAATTAAGGGCGAATATGTAATTGTCTTTAATATTAAAAAAGAAAAGCATATTAAGATTAATAAATATGCAAAAAAATAAAAACCGGAATTTTCCGGTTTTTAAAAAATTATTTATTAAGAATTAATTCTTTGATTTAGCAATAAATGCATCTAAACGGCTAGCTTTTCTTGCACCATTATTTTGGTGTAAAACACCCTTTGAAACAGCTTTATCAATTTCATGGTGTGCTTTAGCAACTAATTCAGCTGCTTTTTCATCTTGTGATGTTGCTGCTAATTTAGCTTTTTTGATAGCAGTCTTTACAGTTGATTTAATAGCTGAGTTACGTGCGTTAGCTTTTTCGTTAGATAATATTGCTTTTTGTTTTGATTTAATGTTTGCCATTTTTTTGCCTTTCTTGCTAAAAAAAATAATTAGCATACTAATTTTACATAAAAACGCAATATTTTTTTGTATTTAGTTACTATTTTTGTTTTTTGTTACTTTTTTTAATAATTACACATTATTTATTTTAATTTATTAAAATATTTTTATATGAAAAGCCCTAATATGACTGTTTATAGAATAATAAATAAAGAAAAATATTTAATAAAACTTTATTATACTTACGATAATTCCTTTTTGCTATTGCAAGAAAATAATTATTATGTTTTGCAAGGTTCAATTATAAAATTATGTTCGAAGGAATGTTGAAGATTTGTGGATGAAACAATATTAAAAATAACTCAAAAAATTAATATTGATAATCAATATTTTCTTGGTGTTGATTATAATAAGAAAACATTTTATTACTTAGGCAAAAAAGTTAATTTTAAAATAAGAGAAAATCTTATCATTTTTGATGATGAAAAATTTGGGTCAATAAAAATCTCAAAAAAAATAACTCCTTTATTAGCTGAAACTTATGTAAATGATCAATTGAATAAAAAACTAATTGCCGTATTTAAATTTTATGCTGATGAAGCATATAAAAAAATTGTTGGTGAAGAATACAATCTAAAATTTATTGTTATGAAAAAAAATACTTCCTGAGCTTCAATAAATATAAGGACGTATAGGATAAGCATATGCAATAAATTAATTCATTTTAGTGAAGAAATAATAAGATATGTTGCCTATCATGAGATCTGCCATATAATTCATCCAAATCACTCAAAAGCATTTCGGGATTTGTTAGAATCATTTATCCCCAATTTTCGTGAACTTGATAAAAAACAAAAAAGACACATTTTAGTCTAAGGAGAAATTTATAAATGGAAAAACAAGCTGTGGTGTTGTTGATTGTTATTTACACAATGTTAGCAATAATATTAATCATTGACTTAATTTTTATTATAAGACATTTCAAAAACAAAAAAAGAAGTGAAATGCAAAATGAAGAAAGTGAAATTAATAAAGTTGATCTAAACACCGAAATTAAGAAAATAAGTAGGTTTATACCTAACACGAAATATATAAAGGAAGGTAAATATAGACCTGAAAAATTTGACTCCTTTATTAGTGGTGCCCTAATTATAAATAGCTATGGTCTTTTTGTTATTAAAAATATAAAAGATAATGCTATGCTAGTTGAAGGTGATTATAATAATCGTGAATGGTTTTTGACTACGCCCAAAGCCAAATATTGTATTAATAACTTATTTTGGGATTTGAATAAAAATATTGATAATTTACTTCCTTTACTTCCTAATAATCTTCCAGTGATTGGCATTTTAATATTTGAAGATATCGATAAAATTGATATTAATAATTATCCAGGATATTTAGGCTTCTCTAAACTCAAAGATTTATCAAGTTTTATGAATGATGCAAAGCGCCAATTAAAGCCTATAATAACTCCTGAAAATGTTGAAAAAATTGTTGAATTATTAAATAATAAACGTCTTGAATTTTAGTTTGATGTTCTTATAAGAAGTATTGCTAAAACATTGCTTGTTTATTGAAAATGATTGCTTTTTTAGTATTTAGTATCTTAAAAAAATAAAAATTGTTTATATAAATGAATTAAATTATTTTTTTTGTCTATAATTAAAGCATAATATTATATAAAATATAAAACAATAGAAAGGAAATAATGACCAAAAGTAAACTAGAAAGATATTACATTTCTGAAAAGATTGGTGATGATAAAAAAGTGTCATTTAATTTCAAAAAAGCAAATCAAAAAATTTCAGGTAATTTTACTGAATTTGTTGATGCTGTTTCAGAATTTATTAGAGTTAGTGAAAAATCAAAAAATGATACTCGTGTGTGATTTCATCAAGACGGGGCCTACCGTGGAAGTGTTGATATAAAGAAAGCTCGTAACATAATTGAAAAAATATTAGAAGTTAAAGTTGAAAATGAAAAGGCTATTGAATATATTGAAAAGGAGGATTTGGTGGATAAACCAATGCCAGTTAAAAAGATGAAAACTACCCCTATGATCGATTTAGAAGCAGAAGCATCACAAACAACTTTTTATGTTGAAAATATTGAAACAAGAAAGGCTTCACAAGTTTCGGCTCTTGATGTTAAATCATTTTCAAAATACATAACAATTATTGAAAAGGTTAAACAGTTAGGCAATACATTAGTTGTTTCATTTCATTTAGAAAACGAAGGCAATTCATCAATGACTCATGAATACATTATTACAGGTTTTGCTGAAGAAGCAATGAGCTCATGTTCATCATGCAAAGCAATGCCTCACAATAAAAAACTTGGTTTATGACGTGAAAAAAGAGCTTTCCTTGCTTTATTCACAATATTAACATTATTAATTATTGTTAACATTATTTTAATTGTATTACGTGTAAAGGCTATAATCTAAATTAGATATATAAAAAGTAAAAATTTTTAAAAAAGTTAGGGCTACCTAACTTTTTAAATTATTTTAATTCGCGTTTCAGCATTGATAATTTAGTTATAAATTCTTCTTTTGAATATATTTCGGTTTTTTCACTGCCATATTCTCTTACAGCTAATTTGTTATTTTCAACCTCTTGGCGTCCGATAATAACTATAAATTTAGATTTTTGAATTTGTGCATCGCGAATTTTTTTATTTATTCTTTCGTTTCTTAAGTCAACATTAACATTAAAATCTAAATCCAAAAATTCCTCAAATAGAGATTGACAATAATCATTTAAATCACTTACAATTGGCATTATTGTAACTTGTCTTGGACTTAATCAAAACGGTAGAATACCTTTGGTTTGTTCCAATAATGTAGCGATAAATCTTTCATAAGTTCCAATTAAGCCACGATGAATTAAAACAGGTGTTTCAAATTCTTCATTATCATTAACAAACTTCATGTTAAATCTATGAGGGAGCAAGAAATCAAGTTGAAGTGTTGACATTGTTATTATTCTATTTAACGCAGTTCTAACTTGAAAATCGACTTTTGGACCATAAAAAGCTGCTTCACCTATAAATTCCTTGTATTCAATGTTTAATTCTCTTAATACTTCACGAAGGTCATTTTCGGCTTTGTTTCACATTTGATCATCCTTAAAGAATTTTTCTTCATCATTTGGGTCCCTTAAGGAAAGCGAAACATGGTCTATTTCAATTTTAAAATCTTTGAGTGCCTGTAGAATCATTTTATAAAGGTGTTTAAATTCAGATTTAATTTGGTCTGGTCTAACAAAAATATGTCCTTCGGTTAAATCCATAGATCTAACTCTTTCTAATCCAGAAAGGGCACCTGATTTTTCATAACGGTACAACCTAGATTGTTCAGAATATCGTATAGGTAAATCGCGATATGAACGTCTTGTTGAATTAAATAAGATTATATGATGCGGACAAGTCATAGGGCGTGCCACAAGAGTTTCATTATCCATCAATATAGGACTAAACATAACGTCTTGATAATGTGATCAGTGACCACTCATTTCATATAATTTTTTTTCTCCAAAATGAGGAGTTAAAACCTCGGTGAAACCAAATTTTTTATCTAACTTTAAAACATATCTTTGGATTGAATTGTGAATTTTCATTCCATCTTCAAGTCAAATTGGGAAACCTTGGCCTGACAGTTGGCTAAACATAAAAAGGTTTAGATCCTTGCCTATTTTGCGGTGGTCTCTTTCCCTTCTTTCTTTTAGAATTTCTATGTAATCATCAAGTTCTTGTTTATTTTCTCACGAAGTACCATAGATTCTTGTTAGCATTTTGTTATTAGAATCACCCCTTCAATAGGCCCCTGCAATTGATAGCAACTTAAAATGTTTAATTTCTTTAGTATTTTCGATATGCCCACCAGCGCAAAGATCTGTGAATAAAATTTCATTAGTTTTTGGGTGTTTGAATTGAAAGAAGGTTATTTCTTTTTTTTCATTTACGAATTTATCATATAATTCTTGCTTGTAGGGTTGATTCTCAAAAGAGAAAAAGTCTTTTTCGACTTTTTTCATTTCATAACCTTGTTCAGCTAGTTTTTTCATTGTTTTTTCAATTCGAGGTAAGTCTGATTCAAAAATTGGATTTTCAAATTCAAAGTCATAGTAAAAACCCTCCTCGATAGCAGGACCAATTGCCAGTTTTGTATTTGGATACATTTTTAAAATTGCTGCAGCTAATAGATGACTAGTTGAGTGATTTAATTTATTATTTGATTTCATTATTTAAACCTAGGCCTTTCATAAATTTTTTAAGAGTAATTGAAGCAGTTTTTGAAGCCTTTTGTGCTCCCTTTTTTGCTTTTTTTTCGATATCTTTTATTACTTCATTGTATTTTGATTGAATTTTAGTTAAAAAATCTTTAACTAAGGTGCCCACTTCTTGCTTTAATTCACCATAATTTTTTTCTTTGAAATGTTGTTCAGCTTCCGTTAAGTCTATATCTTTAAGTGAAGAATAAATTGATAATAAATTTTTAATGCCCGGCTTATCGTCTGAGATGTAAATTTTTCCTTCAGAATCAGTAACTGCTTTCATTATTTTTTTATATCCTAATTCAGGATCGTCCAATAAATAAATTGCTGATTTTTCATTTGCATCTGATTTTGACATTTTTTTAGTTGGGTCAACTAGTGACATAATTTTTGCCCCAACTTCCGGTATATATGGCTCAGGAACCTTGAATTTAATATTGAATTTATTATTTAGTCTTTGAGCTATATTTCTTGTTAATTCAACATGCTGCTTCTGATCAATTCCGACAGGCACTAAATCAGCATCATATAAGAGAATATCAGCAACCATCAATGTTGGATACATTAAAAGTCCTGTCGGAATTGTTTCCATACCATTTGAACTTTTTACTTTTTGAGATTTATCTTTAAATTGAGTCATTCTAGATAATTCACCAATAGTTGTATTTGTTAAAATTAACCAGTTCATTAAACCATGTTCCATAACATCTGATTGAAAAAAAAGGGTCGATTTTTCAGGATCAATTCCACAGGCAATAAATAAAGCGTATATATTTTTACGATTTTCTTCAAGGATATGTGGTTCAATAGGGAGGGTTAGAGCATGGAGATCAGCGATAAATATATAGCTATCATAATTTTCTTGCAATTTAACCATATTTTTTATTGCTCCAATATAGTTTGCTATGGTTAATTTTCCTGTAGCCGTAATTCCACTTAAAACTCTTTTTTTGTCCATTTTGTGCCTTCTTTTTTAATAAATTCTTGTATAAATTTTATAACTTTTTTAAAAATATCATATTAAATAATTTATTATTTAATAATCCAACATTATAACTTTTTTATGCTTAAATTAAGTTGAAAAAATAATTAATAAATTTTATTTGATATCTTTGTTGAAAATTACTATTAATTAAATGTTTTTTTGATATTAATTTTAAATTAAAATATAATTTAAAAGTAGAAATTTTTAAGTGAAAAAGGTGTTAATATGAACCCAAAAAACAAATTTTTATATATCTTTTTAATCATAGTTACTTTTGGATTTATTTTAATTTATTGAAAGAAAAGATTTAGACAAACCAAACCCAAGAATTATCTCTCAAAGGAAACTAAATTAAGTTTTAATTTTGATGTATTTGTTTCGCTATTAGGTGGAAAAGAAAATATTAAATCGGTATCAGCTACACAAAAAATTTTAAAAATTAATTTTTTTGATAAGACCAAGATTGCTATACCGCAATTAAAAAATCTTGATGGTATAACCGGAGTTGCAATTCAAAGTAAAACTATTTCTTTTGTAGTCGGTAATGTAGCCAAACACATAGAGCACTTAATTAATGAGGTAAATTAAAATGAATAACAATACCAAATATCAAATGTTAATGGCTAATCTGCTAAATATTGATACCTTTGATTCTTCATTGTACAGTTCAATTGATAACGAAAAATATTTTGATGTGTTAAAAAATTTCGGTGAAGAAACCTTTGATCATATATACAATAATTTTAATATAAATTGCACGATTTCTGATATTGCAAATCGGATGATTGCAACAAAGGTTTATGAAGCTAAAAATAAGAATGAAGTAATTGCTATTTTTGAAGACTATAATAAACGAATACCAGAAAATTTATTTAAGATGCTTGGTACAAATTTTGAAAAAGCAAAAGCCATTATTGTTGCTAGTCAGGAAACGGAGTTTCAAAAATCAGTTGTTAAGTGAAAGAAAATTTTAAATAAAGCGCAAAATATCAATATTGAAACCAATATTTGGCCCTTGCATATAGGCTTTTTCTATATATCAATAAAAACAGAAAATAAAACAATTTATGCTCCATTATTTTTTAAAGAGATATTGGTTGAAGTTAAAAATTCATTGGTTACCTTAAGTTCTAGTTCTGACATAAGAGTAAATAGCAAGCTAGTCACGTTCTTGAATCAAGAAGGCTTTTCGCTCAATGTTGACTCATTTGATTTTAATAACCTATCAATTCGTGAAGTATTTGAAAGTTTTAAAAATGCTTGAAAACCACTCTTCAATATGCCCTTAACTTTGAAAGAAGGCATTAAAAATTTAACAATTGAAAATATTGAAAATAGCTCAATAGAATTTTATCCCGGAATAGTTCTTGGTTTTTATAATGTTTCGTCAGGATATTTGTGAAATCAAATGAAAAAAATTATTGAAAATGATGAGTTTGATGAGATTTTAAATCCAAATTTTAATAAGAATTTATATCGTGAAAAGGTTAATAGAGTAATTTTTGATAACAAGTTTAAGCTTTTTAAAATTCAAGAAACTAATTTTTCTCAGGATGTTGCAACAATCTCGTCACTATATCAGGATACAATTATTTGAGGTCCTCCTGGGACAGGGAAATCACAAACTATTTCTAATTTAATAACTAATATTATGACAAGAGGCTACACCGCCTTAGTTGTAAGCCAAAAGAAAGCAGCATTAGACGTTTTACGTAGCAGGCTAAAAAAGCTTTCTATTTTTTGCTTATTTGCATTAAATGATAAAAATCTGAGACCCGAGAATTTTTACAAGCCATTGCGTGAATTTATTCATTTGTTAGAAAATTATGAAAATTCAAATGCTGAAGAAGGTCTTAGTGTTTTTAGCGATGAAGATGAAAGTTATGTTGATAATGTAAATTTAATTAAGCAAACTAAAAATATAGATAATATCATTAATTTTTATAGCGCGGTAATGAATGGTAATTTTAGTGTGCAAACATATGAAAACCTTAAAAAAATGGATCATAATCTTAAATATAATCAATGTTGCGAATTTAGTGATAAGAAGCTAATTATAAAAAAACTATATGAAAAAAATTTTAATAAGAAATGCACTATTTTTAGTATTATTCCTAAAATAATTAAAAACATGGCGGAAATAATATCGAATGATCAAAGTTTAATGACTATTGATATTGATGAGGCGCTTAAATATGTAAATCTTGTTTCATTTGAAGAAATTACTAATTTTGAAAAACAATATAAAAAAATTCTCAACAAAAAAACCAATTATTTAAATGATGATAAAAATATTGTTAAGATGCTTCTTGAAAAAACATTTGATCGGATGACCAATTTTAGCGATGAGCAAAAAATGCAATATACTTCCTTTGCTATGGCTATAAGAACTGGCCATTTAAAGCCTTACAAGTTTTTTCACAAACATAAGGAGATGATTAAGATATTATTTCCAATAATTATTACTACCCCTGAACTTGATTTGTCGATGTGATCTAAACAGGAGTTTGATTTTGCTATTCTTGATGAATCATCGCAAATGTTTATTGAAAAGGGCATTCCAATTTTATATTTAGCAAAGCGAAAAATTCTTGCCGGTGATAGCCAACAAATGCAACCCACAAGATGATTCTCTGCGACATATAGTTTTGATGAAGAAGATGACTTTGGCAATATTGAATCGTTGCTAGATTATGCTAGGGCAAGAGGTGTTTATTCGCTGCTATTAGATAAAAATTACCGTTCTAAAAAGGCGACATTAATGACTTTTTCATCAAAGCATTTTTATGAATCAAAACTTGATGTTATTGATAACTATGAACTATCAGTTTCTAATGAAAAAGCAATTGAGGTTTTTCAAGTTGATGGAACTTGGGATAATAGCATGAATGTTGCTGAGGGTGAAAAGGTTATTGAATTATGCAAGCAAAATCTTGAAAAATATAACAAAATAATCATTTTAGTTTTTAATGTTAAACAACAAGAATATCTATTTAATAGAATATTCGGAAATGATCCAGAATTAGAAGATGCTCTAAATAGTGAAAAAGTTGTTTTGAAAAATATTGAAAATATCCAAGGCGATGAAGCTGATTTGGTTATTATGTCAGTTGTGTATGATAAAAATACTGCTTTATATAACACATACGTTGCAAGAAAAGGCGGGAAAAATGCTCTTAATGTGGCAATATCACGCGCTAAAGAAAAGGTCTTTGTTGTTAAATCGATTTATGCCGATGATATTGAAATTACAGATCGATCAACAGCTGACATGATAGTATTTAAGGAATGATTAAAATTTCTTGACTTATCAATTGATGAGCAAAAAAATTATTTAGATGAGGTTGAAGATTTTTTGGCTACTAAAATTATTTCATTGCCCGAAGATATTAAATTTAAGGTTGATGTACTAGATGAACTTCGCAATTTTATTAATGACAAAAACCTTCAATTTCAGACAGATTACTCTGTTGGAACTAAAACCATCGATATTGTTTTAATTAATAAGCTTAACAACAAGCTTATTCAAGGATTTATTTTAGATAATTTTTTATATAAGAATGATTATCGTAAATATCTTATTTTTAGAGACAATATTAAGTTTCTTGAATCTAAGGAATATCCGATTATTACTATTTCTGAAATTGAATGGCCAATTATTAAAAATAAGATATTTGCATATTTAGAAGCATTGATATCACAACAACAAGTAGAAAATCAAGCTATTATAGAATTACAAAAAAATAATATGTATGAATTAAAAGAATATAAAGAAGTTAATTTTATTCCTCAATCTGGAGAAGAAGATATGAATATAGAAACTAAACTAAAAGATAATAATATTGTTAGTTTGAAAGAAAATAATATAAAAACAGGTGATGAAACGGCAAAAAACAATGATCATATTGATGACGTCGATGATTTTTATGTCGCAGAAATGGATAATCATAATCAAATAGCGGTTGAAATTGATGAATTCGAAGAACAAAATAATTATTTGGAAATTCATCCAGATGAGACAGATGATATTGACTCTCTTACTGATGATTTTAAGGTAGAACAATTTAAGCAAGATGATTTGGAAGTTGCTCAGGATAATGAAGATTATTCTTCCGATGTTATTATGGATTTAAATGAAAATACACATGAAGAATTCGAAGATAGCGAAGTTTCATTAAATAATTTATCATCTGATTTTTTGGAAGATGATACCTATATAATTGATCAAGAAAATGATGAAACTATCTCAAAAACTGAAATTAATGATTTTAAAATAAATTCCAACAAGTTAAACAATGAGACAGATGAGTTTAATAATACTGAATTATTAGGATTATCTAGTGTTGAAGAAAATGATTTTGAATTTGAAGAATTAAAAGAAACTAATGTTAGAGCAGATCAGGAAAAACAGGTTGATTTTAAAAAGATAGAGAATACACCGGATAATATAATTGATGAGTTTGGTTTAGTTGATACTGATGAAAAAACAACGGAATTTGAATTTGGGGATTAATGAAAAAAGATAACAAAGATTTGGAATTTGATTGGGTTGATTCGATTGACAAGGATGTTAGCTTTGAAGACCAATTAAAACATAAAAAAGTTGCTCAACGTCTAACAAAAGCAAAGAAGATAAGAAAAATATTATTTTGATCACTTTCAGGTGCTTTGCTTTCTTCTGTTATTATTGCAACAGTCAGTATACAACTTACAAAACCTAAAAAAGCACTTATTTATTGGTTTAATAGTGTTAAAAAATACTCATTTAATTTAAATAATAATAAAAACAAAGATGTTAATATAAAAATAAACAACGATATAAAAATTGATGGCACTCCAGAAAGTGTCATGGCTAAAATTATTAATAATAGTGATTCCGATAATATTAGTCTTTTGTTTAAAAAAAATGTTCAAAAAGAAATAAGTGAATATGCAATTTTTGAAAATAAAAATTCTAATGTTAAATGGAAAATTGAATTTGAAAATTTTGTAATTGATACATTATCTAAAAATACATTGTTTGTTGATCTTGTTTTTAAACATCAAGAAGGGACAAATACTGAATTTGTTATTAGAAATTTTCCTATTTATACAACATTAAAAACAAAACAATTCAATGAAGAAACAATAAAGAAAAAGCAAGACCAATTTGATAGTAAATTTATTGAATCAATTAAGAATAAGGTCGCTTATAAGTTGTTTTTACCTATTGATGTAAAAGATAAATTTTCTAATGAAAAAATTAATAGATATAAAGCGGAATTTAGAAAATTTATACAAGACTTTAATGATAAATTTTCTTCTATTAAAAATGACTCATCAAAATTAATTGATTATTCTTGAGCTTTTGGTGAACCACACAAGATAAATAACGGCATTGAACAAATGACGGTTGTATCTAACTTTGTAACAGAAACTAATAATTTTTATTCCCCTATTTTATTTACATCTCCAATAAAAATTGAGGGTTTTGATAATGAAGATTGAAAAACATCAACACGAATAAAATTTAAAGGTAGAATTATTACCTTATCTACAAATAAAGAGAAACTAGGTAGATACCATTCTCAATATGGCATTTATATCGAACCTAACTATGGCAATAACCAAAAGGAAATAGAGTTTGATGTTCCATTATTTTTTGAAAAAGGTTAATAAAAAAAATAGGTTATTATCTAACCTATTTTTCTATTACAAAACTTGCAAATCTTTGTCTTTTGCTCATGGACTCTTTTTATTTATTCTATCTATAAATAATCCACCTTGTAAATGGTCAAATTCATGCTGAAATACGATTGCGCTATAACCACTTGCTTCAAATCTTTTGTATTTCTTTTCCATATATGAATATCCATCAAAAATAACTCTTGCATATCTAGGGACTAAGCCTTCCTGATTTGGTCAATCTTCGCTAACACTTAGGCATCCTTCACCTTCTGATAAGGCAATTTTATGCTCTGAGTGACCAATAAGTTTTGGGTTTATTATGGCATCATTAAAAATCACATTGTTATTATTATCAACTATCAGAATATAAAATATGTTTTTTGGTATTCCATATTGAATAGCTGCGACACCGACAGCTGGTCTAAATTTTGTATTTTGTTTTTGACTATCGCTGACATGAAAAATCATTTTTTCAATCAAATCAATATTTTCTTGTGATAAGGGAATTTCTACATCTTTTGATTTTTCTCGTAATATTTTTTTAGGTAATTGCACTATACTAACATCTTCAAATTTAAACATAATATAACATTATAAAATATTTAAATATAAATAATAATTATTTTTGCTATTATATAATACTAATGATAGTTATATTTTAAATTTTTGTATGGAGACATTTAGATGGACCTCGAACCTTGACATTACGCTTTATTAATAATTTTACTAGCCATATTGCTCGCTTGTTCTGGAATTTTTTCCGCAACTGAAACAGCATATACTTCTTTAACCAAGGCCAAAATCGAGACAATGATTGAAAAGAATCAAAAAAGATATAAAATAATTCTAAAACAGCACAATTTCTTTAATAGAACACTCGGAACCATTCTGATTGCTAATAATCTGGTAAATATTGGTTCTTCAACATTATTAGTTTATCTTTTAACACAAGCCTTTGGAGCTCCTAAGGCAGGCTTGGCATCAATTATTTCAACAATTGTAATGACACCAATTATTGTTTTATTTGCTGAAATATTGCCAAAATTGGTTGCAAAGCGCTATCCAGAAAAAACCGTTAAATCATTTTATTGGTTTATTGAAATGTTATATTGAATATTTATTCCCATAACATATCCTATTTCTAAAATTGGAAAGAAGATTTATATTACCAATACTGAGGAGGATGTTAAAAACTTATTAAATATCGCACATGATGAGGGTGTTTTGGAATTTAAAGAATCTGCAATGGCCCAAAATGTCTTAGATCTTGATTCAACTAAGGTTTCACAGCATTATATTAAAATGAAAAATGTGGATTTTATCAGTTCTAAGGCTACTATGCAAGAAGCACTAAAAATGTTTAGAGAAACTAATTATTCACGAATACCAGTTGAAAAAGATGGTAATTTAATTGGCATATTGTTGCTTAAGGATATATTTTTTCTTAAAAAAGGAAATATTTTAAATTATATTAAAACTGTTCCTAAGGTTTCTGCCAACTCAATCTTATCATCAGCACTTGAAAAGTTGAGACAATCGCGCGCACAAATGGCCTTCGTTACTGAAACTAACAGTGATGATAAACCAATAGGTATTATTACTATCGAGGATATTCTTGAAGAAGTCGTTGGCGAAATATATGATGAATATGACAATGATGAACAAATCTACGAAATTAGTCTTGAAAGATGCGAAGCTAAGGGTTCTGTTTTAATGAAGGTTTTATGAAAACAATTGGAGCTTTATGAATATCTCGATTATCAATTAACTGATAAGGAAAAGAATCAAACTCTTTCAAGTTGGATTGAGTCAAAAAAAGGTCATTCATTAAGAAAAAATACCAAATTTGAACTTGAAGACAAAATAACATTTTTGGTATTAGAAAAGAAGTCAAGAGAAAAAAAATATGATTATTTCGAGATAGATTGAAGCAATTAGCTAAATTTAAAAATCCGGAAACTAATTTCCGGATTTTATTAATTAATATCCCATAGCTTCTTCATATTCGTCAAGATTTCCATAAAATAAGAAACTTGATTTTGGTTTTATTTCAAGAATAACATTAGCGCATTCTTTAATCATAGCACGATTATAGGTTGTAAAAATGCATGAGCTCTTATATGATTTAACACCTTCAATTAAGCTATCAATTGACTCCGAATCTAAGTGATCAAGAGGTTGATCAAAAATTAAAAAGTTGCTTTCTTCTAGCATCAATTTAGACATCATTAACCTAACCTTTTCTCCCCCACTTGTTACTTGGACGTTTTTAAAAACACTATCATTAGAAAATAACATTCTTCCCAGAAATGCTCTCATTCTAGCATCACTGTTATCTTTTGTTTCTTGTGTAGTGTTATTTAATGGTCATTTACTTAATCAATCAATAATGCTTTCTGATTCATTAAAATATTCTTGATTATTTGAGGGAAAATAGTTAGGAGAAATAGTTATACCTCATTCAACAGTCCCGGAAGTTGGCTTTCTTCTATTCATTAATATTTCAAGGAATCTGGTTTTAGCAATATCATCATTGCCTACAATAACCATTTTATCACCAGGTTTTAAGGAAAAAGTTACATTTTCAAATAGTGTGTCTCCATTTTCATTTTTATATGTTAAATTATGAACATTTAAAATTTGTTTTCCGGGCAATCTATTTAGTTCAAATTTAATATATGGATACTTTCTTGATGAAGGTTTTAGTTCATCAATTACAATTTTTTCTAATAATTTTTTCCGGCTTGTTGCTTGTTTGGATTTTGAAGCATTGGCAGAAAATCTGGCAATGAATTCACGCAACTTTTGTGCTTGCTCTTCTTTTTTTAGATTGGTTTTTTGTTGCATTTCAACTAATAATTGACTCGATTGCTTTCAAAATGAATAATTACCAACAAATAACTTCGCTTCTGAATAGTCGATATCAATGATATGGGTACATATTGCATCTAAAAAGTCGCTATCATGACTAACAACAATGACAATATTTGGATAATCCATTAAGAAGTTTTCTAATCACTTTATAGTCTTTAAATCTAATCTATTAGTTGGTTCGTCCATGATCAAGATGTCTGGATTTCCAAATAGGGCTTTTGCTAATAAAACTTTAACTTTCTCGTTTGCTTTAAGATTAGACATTTGCATATTTCATTTTTCAGGTTCAATACCTAAATTTGAAAGAAGAGTTTGGGCATCATTTTCAGCGTTTCATCCGCCCATTTCTCCAAAAAGTTGTTCTAAGTGGCTTGCCTTTTCATAATCTTCCATTGTAGCTTCAGGGTTTTCATAAATTTTATTCTTTTCAATATTTATTTGATAAAGTTCCTTATTGCCCATGATTACAACATCGGTAACATTAAAATCATTAAATTCATCTTGGTTTTGGCTCAAAACACTCATACGAGCATTTTTTTCTTTAATAATTTGACCCTCAGTTGCCTCGATCTCGCCACTTAAAATTTTTAGAAAAGTAGATTTTCCTACACCATTAGCCCCAATTATTCCATACACATTTCCAGGCAAGAATTTCAGATTGATATTGGTAAATAATTTTTTATCTGGAAAGATTTTGCTTATCCCACAAACATCTAGCATAGTAAACTCCTTAAAATATATCAGTATGTAACTAAAAAATTTTACTAAATTTTGTAGGTTTTTATATTATATTGAAGGCCTCGGATTATATAAACATGATTTATATTGCTTTTTATATTAAAACTTAATCTTTTAATAGACTTTTTTAATTATTTCATAGTATTTTATGTCTTGCGAAATATTAATAAAATTGGTTTAATTTATTGTATTCCTGAAAAGTCTTACATTTATTTGCAATAAATAATTATTTTTTTTAATATCATCAAAGATATTTGTTTATAATTTATTAGGTATTATTTTAAATGCATCCTTAGCTCAGCAGGTAGAGCAAGGGACTCTTAATCCCTGGGTCGTGGGTTCGATCCCCACAGGATGTACCATATAAAAATACAAGGCTAATTGCCTTGTATTTTTTTAATTACCTTCATGATCTATTTCTATTTTAATTTCATTGTTTACAATTGATAGATAAATAATCGAATCTTCTTCTATTGAGTTGCGTAATATAAAATCTGCAAGTTTATTTTCGATATTGTTTTGAATAAATCTTCTAATAACCCTAGCACCAAAAGCTGTGTTATATGACTTATCTGCAATATAGTCGATAACTCCTTGATCGTATTGCAACTCAGATTTAATATTTATCGAAATACGGTTGGCTAGTTTTTTTAATTCTAAATCAACAATTTCTTTTGTGACTGAGTTACTCAATTTATTGAATGGAACAATTTCATCAATACGGTTAATAAATTCCGGCTTAAACTTAGTTAACAAGATTTTTATAATTTCATCCTTGCTAGGAATTTTTGTCATAATTTGTTCTGATCCAATGTTTGAGGTCATTATAATTATTGTGTTTCGAAAATTTATTTTTCGACCTTTATTGTCGCTTAGTATCCCGTCATCCAATATTTGCAAAAGAATATTTAGAACATCAGCATGGGCTTTTTCGATTTCATCAAATAAAACTATTGAATAAGGGTTTTGTCTTACCTTTTCTGTTAATTGACCACCATTATCATCATAGCCAATATATCCTGGGGGTGAACCGATTAGTTTTGATATGCTATGTTTTTCCATATATTCGGACATATCTAAACGAATAATATTGTTTTCATTGTCAAATAGATTGAGTGCTAATGCTTTAGCAAGTTCTGTCTTTCCTACACCTGTTGGCCCTAGAAATAGAAATGAACCAATAGGTCGATTAGGATCATTGATATTAGCTTTAGCTCTTTTGATAGCTTCAGAAACTAGGTTGATAGCATTGATTTGACCCTTAACCCTTAATGCAAGATTTTCACTTAATTTAAGAAGTTTATTTTTTTGCTTTTCAAGCAATTTTGTTACCGGTATTTTAGTTCATTTGCTCACAACCTCAGCAATTTCTTCCTCATCAATTGTTTCTCTTATTAAACGATTTGGCAAATTGGTTAGTTTGTTTTCAACTTCTTTTTTTGAATCATCAAGTTCTGGTAATAAAACATACATAACTTTTGAAGCTTCAAGGTATTTGCCCTCATTTTGTAATGTGTTTAGCTGTCTTTTTAAATCTTCAATATTGTCTTTTAGTGAGGATAGTTTAGCAATTAAATTTTTTTCTTCTTCTCATTGACTAGACAACTTTTTATGCTCTGCCTTGATTTTGGTTAGATGTTCATTTATTTGTTTTATGCGGTCATTATTGTTGTTATTTTCTTTACCAACAGAGTTTTTTATTGCTGCCTTTTCGATCTCCAGTTTAGTTATTTCATAATTTAGTTTTTCAATTGGCTCGGGAATATATTTCATTTCTGTTTTAATAGATGCTGAGGCTTCATCTACTAGGTCTATTGCCTTATCAGGTAGAAAACGATCTTGGATATATCTGGCCGACAGGTTTGCTGCGGCTACTAGGGCCTCATCCTTGATTTTTACCTCATGAAAAGTTTCGAGTCGTTCTTTGATCCCTCTTAAAATGGTAATGGTGTCCTCAATAGTTGGTTCATTAATAAAAATCTTTTGCATTCTTCTCTCGAGAGCAGAATCTTTTTCAATGTGTTTTCTGTATTCGTCGAGAGTGGTAGCGCCAATTAGGTGTAATTGTCCTCTTGCCATCATTGGTTTTAACATGTTACCTATATCCATACTACTATCACCTGTTCCACCAGCTCCGACGATCATATGAATTTCATCAATAAAAAGAATAATTTCGCCATTAGAATCTTTAATTCTTTTTAAAATAGCTTCAATTCTTTCCTCAAATTGACCTCGAAATTGTGTTCCTGCAACAATAGATGAAATGTTAAGCTCGTATACTTTTTTATTTTTTAAATTCTCAGGCACTTGGTTATCAATGATTTTTTTAGCTAATCCTTCAACAATTGCTGTTTTTCCAACGCCTGGTTCCCCAATTAAAACTGGGTTATTTTTTGTCTTGCGAGATAAGATTCTTACTAATGATCTTATTTCTTCGTCGCGATTTATAACTGGTTCTAGTTTTCCTTCCAAAGCCAGTTCAGTAAGATTGCGGCCATATTTTAATAATGGGTCTTTATCTTCTTTGTTATCCTCTGCAGGTGTTCATGATGCATGCATATTTCGACCTCCTTAATTTAAATATATATTAATTATAACATAATTTAGCACTCTACTACTTAAAGTGCTAAAAAACTATTTTTTCATATTTAATTTTAGGTTTTAAGGATGTATATTTTTTGGCATTATTTTGTGAATATATTTATAAAAACAAAAAATTCAAAAGTAATATAATTTTACATTAGGTTATTAAAATATAAAAATAACCACTTGAGCATGAATAAAACACATGGAAAAAAAATTTGAATAACTTATACTACATTAAATGTTGCGTTGTTGTTAATATTTTCATCAATGTCATTTTTTGACTACTCGTTATTGTTAGGGTATTTAGTGGGTATAGTTAGTTTTTTATTATTTTTATTATCAGTATATGTGATCCTAAAAATTGTGAAAAATAGTATTAATGTTCAAGGTAAAAAACATTATAAAATAAGGATGCTTATTTCTGTTCTTATATTTTTTGCATTGAATATTTTTAATGGAGCAATATTTGCTATTTTTATTTATATTAATACTTACCTTCACAAAGACTATCCCGGTTTAAATGCTGCTTTTTTTCCATTTAATACAATCACAATGACAGCACCTTATATTCTATTGTCCATTTTTTCAATAGTGTGGGCCGTTGTTACTATGGTTAATAAAAGAAAGGAGCTAAATGGATAAATTACTAAAAATTAATTGATTTGGTTCGACAGAAATTAATAGTAATCAAATATTTTCATTAATATCCTTAGTTTTTATTGTTCTTATTTTGTCAGTTTTAATTTATGTAGCAGTAAAACGACAAAAAGTTGACAAGGCACCTAATGCTGCTTTAATCCTAGTTGAAACAGCTATTATCGGCGGAGATAATTTCTTTAGTGATACACATGAATCGAAGTTTGATAAAGCAAATCCATACTTAATATCATTATTTGTGTTTATGTTCTTTGGAAACATATTATCATTAGTTGGTTTTGCTCCGGTTGGCTCGAGTTTATCTGCGGTTTTAGCTGCCACAGTGGTGTCTTGATTAGGAACGGCTGGTGTTGGGATAGCTTATAACAAAATTAAGCATATTATTAAATTGCTAAATCCATTAGAATTTGCTTCAAATTTCTCACCAATTGTTTCTATGACTTTCCGGGTATATGGAAATATCATTGGGGGAGTTGTTCTTGTTTCATTGGCAACAATTTTCTTAAACAATATATGAGCAAAAATTATTGGTCTTGATGTTAGTGCTGAAGCTTCGACATTCAATCCATTTGGTGTTGTGGTATTGCCGGCATTTAATCTTTATTTTGATTTATTTGATGGTATTATTCAAGCATTTGTTTTTGTAGTGTTGACAATGTCATATTGGGCGCAAGCAGCTGAGGAAGACGTTAAGGAAAAACATAAGAAAAAAATTAGAGATTGAAAAAGTAAAATTATCGCTAATAAACAATTAATTCAAGAAAGTAATTAAAATATTTTTAAAAATATAGGAGAAAAAAATGATTGATAAATTAGATAAAATTTCAGATGTTATTAATAGATTTGACCCAAGTAAAGCCGGTGATGCTAGCGGTCAAAATTACCCCTTTGCATACGGTTTAACAATGTTAGGTGCCGGGTTAGCAATCTTTGGAGCTGGATTTGTTTCGATTGGTCAAGGTATGGCCGTTGCTAAAGCCTGTGAAGCTGTTGGTAGAAACCCAGAAGCTTTATCTAAAGTTCGTACTTTATTAATTTTAGGTTTAGCTATTGTTGAAACTGCATCAATTTATTGTTTAGTTATTGCTTTATTATTAATCTTTGTATAGTTAAATTATTTTTTGATTTATATGAGAGTATTAACTTATCTTATGAAAGCCCCTGAAGGTAAAGGGGGGGTTAGTGAAGAATTAGAAAAAACCTTCTCTGGCTTAACATTTAATTGGCCTCTATTTGTTTTTTCTTTAATTGTGTTAATGCTAATAACCATTATTATTACTTTTTTGGTATACAAACCAATTAAGAAAATGGTTAAAAAGCGTCAAGAATTAATTCAAAGTAATATTGATGCTTCAATCAAAGCAAAAGATGAAGCACTAAAAATACAAGAAGAACATGATTTAAAAATAATTGAGGCTACTAATCAGGCAAGAACTATTATCAATAATGCAAAAGCTGAAAGTGAAAGAATTGTAAATAGTGGTTCAGCTATTGCAAAGAAAAAAGCTGAAATGATGTTAGAACAAGCAGAAATTTTGATTAATAAAAAGCGTGTTGAATTCAGCAAAGAGCAAAAGAAAATTATTATGGAAAATGCTGTTGAAATTGCTAAAAAAATTATTGGCCGTGAAATAAAAGATGCTGATAATGTCAAAATGATTAATGAGGTTATTAAGAAATAGATATGACTGAATTAAATGAAGTAATTAATAATTGATCATTTGCCTTATATGATTTAGCTAATGGGTCTGATCAACTTCAGGAAATTACTAATCAGACTGCTGACATTATTAAGGTTTTGAAACAAAATAAAGATTATTTAAAAATCTTAAATTCTTTTGATATAACGGAAGAACAAAAGTTTATGTTAATTAGTGAGGCTTTTGATTCATACCATCCATATATATTAAATATTATTAAATTAGCAACCAGAAAACATATTGTTAAATATATGGATATTATATTTCATCGCTTTATTGAATTAGCAAATGAAAAATTAAATATTAAGTATGGTTATGTATATTCAGTTAAACCAT
The DNA here is from genome assembly GCF_053851675.1 of Mycoplasma sp. 1781. Classification (NCBI taxonomy): domain Bacteria; kingdom Bacillati; phylum Mycoplasmatota; class Mollicutes; order Mycoplasmatales; family Mycoplasmataceae; genus Mycoplasma; species Mycoplasma sp. 1781. The sequence continues at coordinate 5,438 of NZ_JBSQBC010000009.1, read as the reverse complement.
TAAGTACTGATAAGATGAAAAACCTTGAAAAAAAGATTTCATCTGATCTAAATGCAAAAGTTACTTTAACTAATCATATAGACCCTGATTTAATCGGTGGAATAAGAATAAAAGTAGACGAGTACTTGATTGATAACTCTGTTTTGGGAAAATTAAACAAGATAAAATCATTAGAATAATGAAAGGAAAGATATGGCTTTAAAACCCAGTGATTTATCAGCTATCATTAAAAATCAAATTAAAGATTTCAACGAAACTGTTAGTTATGATGAAGTAGGTAGAGTTATTACTGTTGGTGACGGTATTGCTCTAGTTAGTGGTTTAACTAATGTTGAATATGGTGAATTAGTAATATTTGATTGCGGTATTGTTGGTATGGCCTTAAATCTTGAAGAAGAGTTGGTTGGTGTTGTTGTTACTGGCGATGATCGTAATATTGTGGAAAATTCACATGTCAAGAGAACACACAACGTTATCTCGGTTCAAGTGGGTGACGCTTTATTGGGCCGTGTTATTAATGCCCTAGCATTACCAATTGATGGTAAGGGTAAAATTAATAGCGAAATAAAGAGACCAATTTTCAAAATTGCGCCTGGTGTTATGACACGTAAGGAAGTTTCAGAACCCTTACATACTGGTATTTTGGCAATTGACGCTTTAATTCCTATTGGAAAAGGACAACGTGAACTAATTATTGGTGATAGACAAACAGGAAAAACAGCCATTGCCATTGATGCGATATTAAACCAAAAAGGCAAAGATGTTTATTGTATCTATGTGGCTATCGGCCAAAAAAATTCAACAATTACCCAAATTGTTGATCAGCTTGAAAAGAATGATGCAATGAAATACACAACTATCATTGCAGCATCAGCTTCTGAAAGTGCGCCATTGCAATATATAGCACCCTATACTGGTGTAACTATTGCTGAGGAATGAATGGCAAGAGGTAAAAGTGTTTTAATAGTTTATGACGACTTATCAAAACATGCCGTTGCCTATCGAACATTATCTTTATTATTGAGAAGACCTCCCGGCCGTGAAGCATATCCTGGTGACGTCTTTTATCTACATTCGCAATTACTAGAAAGATCTGCAAAACTAAATAACGATTATGGTGGTGGTTCAATAACTGCCTTGCCAATTATCGAAACGCAAGCTGAAGATATTTCAGCATATATTCCAACTAATGTTATTTCAATTACTGATGGTCAGATTTTTACCAAAGAATCTTTATTTAATTCTGGACAAAGACCTGCAATTGATATTGGTTATTCTGTAAGTAGAGTTGGCTCAGCCGCGCAAACCAAAATGACTAAAAAGGTGGTTTCAAGTTTAAAGCTAGAATTAGCTCAATATAATGAAATGCAAGCATTTGCACAATTTGGTTCTGATTTAGACCAAAATACAAGAATTATTTTGGAACATGGTGCTAAGGTCTATGAGTTGTTGAAACAGTCACAATTTTCACCATATTCTCCTGGTCAACAAATTATCTTATTGTTCCTTGCTAAGTATCGCTTAATTAATGTAATCCCTAAAAACAACATTATTAAATATCGTCAAGAAATTCTAACTTATTTTGCAACAGAACCTAAAGCAATAAAAATCATGAGAAAGATCGATGAATCTAATGATTGAACTAATGAATTAATTGAAGAAATTTATAATCAAATCATTTTATTTAATGACTTGTTTATAAAGACTATTCCCCTATATAATCCCGAAAACTTTATGCCTATCCCTGAATTACCATGGAAAGCTTGCAAAAAATAAAGCAACGTATTAATTCAATTAATTCTACCAAAAAAATAACGAAGGCTATGGAACTTGTAGCCACTGCTAAGTTTTCAAAAATTAAAAACAAAATTAGTGAGGTTAAATCTTACTTTAAAAATGTTGAAGCTATTTTTATTAATCTTGTAAAAAATTCAACGCAGGATATTGATAAATTATTAAATAAGCATGCATGAAAATTTAGCAATCGTCGTAATTTATATATTATTTTTGGGAGTGATTTAGGTCTATGTGGATCATTCAATTCCGAAATGTATAAAATGATAAATGAAGTTGTTACAGGTGAAGATATTTTGATTGTTATTGGCTCTAAATTGTTAAGCCTAATTGAAAAAAATAAAAAATATCACATTATCCAAACCTTAACACAAATCGGTGATAATCCAACATATGAAATAGCTCAAGTGATTTCAAATAAGATTTATGATGTTTTAGAAATATCACTTTTAAATTCAGTTAAATTAATTTATACCAATTATGAAAACCCATTAAAGGCTGATCCTGTCGTTCAAGAAATTTTTCCAATTTCAGCAAACACGATTGGCAAAATCGAAAAAAATAACCAAAGTTTTCACCAAGATAAAGGGATCAGGGAGATTGTTTTTGAGCCCAACCCTGAAACCATTTTAATTAACTCATTTAGAATATTCTTTGAAGCATCTATTTTTCATGCTTTAACTAATGCAAAATTGGCAGAAACTAGTCAAAGAAGAACAGCAATGGAACAGGCTTCTGATAATGCCGAGGACCTTATTGATGAATTAAAAATTGAATATAATAGTTCGCGTCAATCAAAGATAACACAAGAATTGACTGAAATTGTTAATGGTGTCGGATCTTAAAGAAAGGATAAAGAAAATGACTAATAAAAAAAATAATGAATTAAATTATGGTGTTATTACCCAAATTCTTGGTGCTGTTATTGATGTCAGATTTAAGGAAGGCACTGCACCTAAAATGCTTAACGCCTTGGAAGTTATTGATGAAAAAAACCCTAACAACAAACAAATTCTTGAGGTTGCTCAACATATTGGTAATGACACTGTAAGAACAATAGCCATGAGTTTAACCATTGGTTTAAGACGTGGCATGAAGGTATTGGACCTTAAAAGACCAATTACTGCACCTGTTGGTAAGGAAATTCTTTCAAGAATGTTTAATGTTTTAGGTCAACCTATTGACTTGCTAGGAGGCGATTTTGAGCAACAAATGCCTATCCATAGAAGCGCACCTAGTTTTGAAGAACAAAAATCCACTTTGGAAATATTTGAAACTGGTATTAAGGTTATTGACTTATTAATACCATACATTAAAGGTGGAAAAATTGGTCTTTTTGGTGGGGCTGGTGTCGGCAAAACTGTTTTAATACAAGAATTGATTAATAATATTGCAAAACAACATGGTGGTTTATCAGTATTTGCTGGTGTTGGCGAAAGAACAAGAGAGGGTAATGACTTATACCATGAAATGAAGGCAAGTGGTGTTTTAGATAAAACTGCATTAGTATTTGGACAAATGAATGAGCCTCCAGGCGCTAGAATGAGAGCACCATTTACTGCACTAACTATGGCCGAGTATTTCCGTGATCAAATGGGCCAAGATGTGCTTTTATTCATTGATAATATCTTTAGATTTACCCAAGCAGGTTCAGAAGTTTCGGCATTGCTAGGTAGAATGCCTTCTGCCGTTGGGTATCAACCAACATTAGCAGTCGAAATGGGGCAATTGCAAGAAAGAATTACTTCTACAAATAAGGGATCAATAACATCTGTTCAAGCAGTTTATGTTCCTGCTGATGACCTTACTGACCCTGCTCCTGCGACCACATTTACTCATCTAGATGCGAAAACTGTTTTAGATCGTGATATTGCAGCATTAGGTATTTATCCTGCTATTGACCCATTGGGTTCTAATTCACGTATGATGGATCCTAATATCGTTGGTTTAGATCATTACAATACTGCGAGAGAAGTACAAAATATTTTGCAAAGATTTAAGGAATTACAAGATATTATTGCAATATTGGGTATGCATGAATTATCAGAGGAAGACAAGAAGGTTGTTGCTAGAGCACGTAGAATAAGAAGTTTCCTGTCCCAACCATTTTTTGTTGCTGAAAAATTTAGTGGTATAAAGGGTAGATACATTAAATTACAAGATACCATTAGATCATTTAAAGAAATTTTAAGTGGAAAATATGATGATCTACCAGAAGAAGCATTTTTATATGTTGGTACTATTGAAGATGTTATTGAAAAAGCTAAAAACCTTGGATATGTATTTGACAAATAGCTATGAATGATAAATTAATTGAAATAGTTATAACAACGCCAAATTGTGTATATTATCAAGGTAAAGGTAGTATCGTAACATTTACCACTACTGAGGGGCAAATTGGTCTAATGAAAGATGCTGTTCCATTTTTAGCGGCATTAGTTCCCTCACAAATAATTATTAAAGATCAAGATAATAATAACCGGATTTTTTACATCGATCGTGGGATTGTTGAATTTAGAGATAATTTGCTTTCATTGATTGTCAATAATATTGACGTTAAACCAATTGACACAGAAATCAAGTTTAAAAAAACAAACGAAAAGAAATATACTATTATTGAAGAAGTTGTTTTAAAAAAGAAATTGGCAGAACAAAATAAAAAACTATAAATACAGAGAAATCTGTATTTTATTTATTTTTTTAAGGACTCAAATAAGTTATTGGCGTTAGTTTAACTGCTAGTAGATATTTAAAATATATTAGCTAATATAAAAAACTATAAAAATAACTATAAATTAGATTTTTACATTAAACCTAAAGAAAACCCTAAATTTTCTTTAAAAAAAATTCCAAAACAAGTTAGAAAATAATGATTATTTTCACTCTGTACTACAATATATAATATATATAATTAAATTACAACTTAAACTTTCATAAAGGTATTAAAGAATGCGAAAATCTAGTAAATTATTAATAACATTATGTACCCTTAATGTGGGTGCTATTATTGCATCAGTAGGAATTTCTATTTCTACAACTATTAAACAAAAACCAAGAAACGCTCTGATTAAAAAGATTAAAGAAATTCAAGAAGAATTGGTAACTAATAAAAGACTTAGTGAAGAACAAAAGGTTGCTATTAAACAAGCTATCGAAGAAGCTAATAAGGTTCTTATTGGGCAAAACGTGGATGATACTAATTTTGAAAATGCTATTTCGCAATTAGTTAGTTCATATGAAGCAATCATACAAAATTTTGAACCAGTCCCAGATATTAAAGAAAAGGAAAATTCTAAAAATAGATATAATGCAAAGTTGCGGCAAGCTATGAAATTGTCTTCTATATTAGTTGATTCAAAATATGAAGAAGTTAAGAAAAAAATAGATGGAACTATTCAAAGAAACACCAATTTAATTAATGATAAAACTACAAAGGATCAATATGACCGAGCTGCAAAGGATTTAGAAGATGCTATTACTGAAGCTAATATGCAAAAGAAAATGATTGATGATAGCAAAGATTCTGTATTAGAAAAAGCCAAAAAAGCGTTTGAATCTAAAAAAAGTGAAGCAGATGAATTATCTAAACAATTAATAGAATCTAAATTTGTTGAAGTTAAATCTGCATTTGATAAAGAGGTTCA
>NZ_JBSQBC010000008.1:0-33936 GCF_053851675.1 Mycoplasma sp. 1781 | reverse complement strand
GGATTACATTGGTCCATAAATTGCGAAAGTTTTGATGTATTGAAAAATGATTTAAACTGGTTAAATATTGGTTTATTATTTGTTACATTCTTTGGCGTAATCTTTGATGTTTCCTTGGTTGAAATTCTTTCACGAGTATTTTTTTCTAATTTAATTAGACCGATTCTAAATTGATTTTGCAAAAGCTCACCAATAGTAACAATTCTTTTATTTACTAATGAGTCAGGATCGTCATCGACACCAATATTAAACAATAAATTAAAATAGTATGATATTGTTGCAATTAAATCAGGAATTAGTAAAAAGTTTTCAGTTGAATTAGGATCATTACCTAGCACTTGAACTTTATTAATGTCATTTATCATGTCATTTTCTGTAGGATAAACTCATACCCTCGGAACAGATAAACGCAAAGCAAGTTTTTCATTTCCAGGCATATCCAATTGATTACCATATACTGAAGGATCAACATCAGGTAATTTTCACAAAGGAAGAATGCCTAATCTAAATTCCTCCGCAATCTTTCTTGCTATTTCTCAAGTAATTAACAAACCTTTTTCATACTTAACTTCGCCATCCATATTAATGATATGCTCAGCTAAATAGGTGTTTACTAATCTTTCGGCGATATTTAACTTACGGTTCAAAGTAAAACGACCAGTTTCAGTTAAACTGTATCTTTTTTCATTAAAAATAGTTGATGGAATTAAATTACGGGCCGATTCGGCGGTCATTCTATCACCCTTTCTAATTAAGCGATATATTGTTTCCTGGGCATCCCTTGTAATTTCCTCATCAGTATTACCTAATGTTTTATCTTTTCGTAAAGTTTCATTTAATTCTGGAATATCACCAAACATTTTCTTAATACCTTTTTCAGTAAAACCAAGTGCTTTCAAAAAGGTAGATAATAAGAATGATTTATTTTTATCGATATGCACCTTAACGGTGTCCGGGTTAGATGAAGTAGTTTTGTGGTATATTTCAACTCATGAACCGACTTGAGGAATAATTTCAACTTTATTAAACAAGTCATTAGCCTGTTTATTTCTTACATTAACTCCAAAGTAAGCACCAGTTGAACGAATTAATTGAGAGACAATAACCTTTTCTGAACCATTAATGACAAATGAGCCTCCATATGTCATAATAGGAATTTCAGCAAAAACAACTTCAGCAGGTGTAACTTCACCTGTTTCTTCATTAACTTGCTTTAATTTAGCCTTTAACTTACCTTGATATGAAGAACCTTTTTGTTTTGCCTCTTTAATACACTCAAATTCAGTTTTATTAGGATATTCAAAAGTAGCAGAATTTTCAATATACTCAATCCTTACTTTTCCGCGTGATTCAATTGGATATATGTTTCTCAATTCCTCTTCAACACCTTTGGTTAAAAATTGTTCAACAGAGTCTCTTTGCATTTTTAAGAAATCAGGAGTATCGAATTTCTTTTGACTAATTGAATAATCTCTACGTTCGGTAACCGGTCCAAATTTTCTTAAAACATATTCTGGTTTTTTGTTCATATCTAACCTCATTTTTTGTTTAAATTTACTAAAATATACTCAAAGTAATTACAACAGTTTACACATACGCATGTATGCGCATTATTTATATTATATAAAAAACACAAAAACGGCTTTTTAAGCCAGTTTTTTATGTTATCTTTATTAGTCTAAAACTACTTCAGCCTTAACTTCAGCTAATTTAGCCTTTAATTCTTCTGCTTCTTCCTTCTTAACATTTTCTTTTAATAAGGCAGGTGCTGACTCAACCAATTTCTTAGCATCCATTAAACCTAAACCTAGTAAATCCTTAACTGCCTTAATAACAGCAAGTTTATTTCCACCGTCTGATTTTAATGTAACATTAAATGTTGTTTTTTCTTCAACAACTTCAGCAGAAGCTGGAGCAGCGGCAGCAACAACAGCACTAGGATCAATTCCAAATTCTTCTTTTAGTCCTTCTACAAGTTCCATAACTTCTTTAATATTCATTTCTTTCAATGCTGAAACGAATTCTTCTTTTGTTAATTTAGCCATATTTTTCTCCTTAAAATTTTATTTTATATTTTGATTATTAAGTTTTACATTTCCTTTTGTTTAACTAACTCGTTTAGACCAATTGCAAGATTTCTAATTGGTGCAAGCAATGAGTTTCCAAGAATCATAAGTGATTCTTCATATGAAGGAAGTTTTGAAATTTCTTCAAGATTTTTTGCATCAACAACTTTGTTTTCATAAATACCAGCGACCAATTGTAAGGCAGGGTATTCTTTTTTGAATTTAGCTAATGCTTTTAGTGTGATTAAGTCATCTTCATTAGCAAAAATAAATATATTTTGGCCAACAAGATAATCATTTAATGTTTTGTGTTCTGTCGATAATAAGGCTTGTTTAACTAAACGATTTTTATAAACTTTTATTAAAACGCCATATTTAGCCAATTCTCTACGAATTGCTTGCAACGAACTAACATCTAAAGTTTTATACATAGCAACATATAAAGCCTTAGACTGATTTAGGTTTTTAGAAATTTCATCAACCACTAAGACCTTAGCATCCCTTAATGCGCTCATTTCTCCTCCTATTTTAAATTATGTTTTTGCAATATCAATAGTCAAGCATACTCGGTAACTTATTAAGCGTTTGCCGTTACTGTCTTCATATATTGCAAAAGCATTATATCATAGAAAAAATAAAAATTTAATATCATTATCATAATTTTCCATTATTTAATGTGTATTTATAGTATACAATATATTTTGACTCATTTTCTATTTTGATTATTTATATTTTAATAAGAGTCAAAACAAAAGTCAAGCGTTTTTTGGTGTTTGACTCTTCTATTTTTTCAATCTATTTGTAGCAAACAAAAAAAATTGCAATGGAAACTTTTTTACAAAATACAAGGATTTTATTATGACAGGTAAAAATGCAGCAATTACATCTTTTATAATATATATTTTTGGCGCACTTTTTTTAACAATAGCCTTAGTTATGTTTTTGTTTTTAGCTTTAGTTAACATAAAATCTAATTCTAATGAAGAAATATTTGAAGAAATATTTGTTATTTTACCTTTTTTACCTTTGGGACCAGCGTTAATATTAAATATTATAGGTTTAGTATTTTATTTTATAGCTATGGTTAAAACAGGTTTATCAGTAGCTAGAATATTAATGATAATCGGGTTATTTCTTCCACTTTTAGGATTAATAGGTTTAATTATTGCTATGACTGAACAAACAAATTTTAATAAAGCAAAAATTTATATAAATAATGGAAAATATTGTAGTATATGTGGACGATTGTTACAAAAAAACAATCAAACAATACAAAATCCGCAAATCAACACTCAGTAAGAGGCCACTATTATTAGAGAAGTAATACATGTTAGTGGTAATGATGCAAATCTAGAATAAAACAAAAATTAAAATAAACCTTAATACATAAAGTATTAAGAGGAAAAATGGAAAACTCAAATGTGAAAAAATTTCATTTTTTCATTTTTCAGATTTTCTTAAGTTTTTGAGCAAAAAATAAAAAGTGTAAAATTGAACATTATTTTCAAGCAAAACACACTTTTTGTTTTTTTATATACAATTTTTTACAATTTCTAAAATTTCATTATAGTTTCTTCATTGCTCTTATTAATAGCGGGGTTAATAAATCTGTCTTCAATTATTTTCGCGTTTCTTAACTTAGTTAACTTATTACAGTCTTTTAAAAAAAATCAATTAACTTAGTATTGGTTATTTTTCAATAAAACCTTGTTGATGATAGAATTCATTAATTTCAAATATTGTAAAATAAAACAATTAATGCAATGAAATTTAGTAAAAAATGCCCTCGAATATGTTTTTCAGTTCGGATAAATATCGGTCAGGTTTTTAGTGATTATTTCAATGTTTTGAGGTTTTCTTCAATTTGATATTGTTTGCGATAAACTAAAACAATTTCTTCAAGTTTAAGATCTTTTCTTGATGTTTCATAAACAAAGTAACCATCAAATTTTTCATCTTCTTCGATTTTGTCTAGATCAAGAATAAAACTCATTTTTCAACTCTTTATTTAAGAAAATATCTAACATAGATGCTTTTATTCCGCATCCTCAAAACTATACAAATTCAAAAAAATGAGTTTATTATCCCATATGATATTTTACTTACTTATAAGTCTATAGGAAGTCATTTAGGTCAAAATCTAAGTGCCATAAACCTAAGAAAAAACTGCTGGCAAAATAATGCATGAACAACCTAAAGAAATTAATGATTGATTAACTTTGAATAACCATGAAATGGATATAGTCTATAGAAATATAAAATCGAAGAAAGTCATATTAACTTTGATAAATCGCTTAACAAAAAAATCTTATGCAATCATATCAAGACTCAATGCTAGAGCAATAAAAAGAGCTATCAAAAAATTGGCTGCTAGATTTAACTTTAAGATTAACACTTTATTAATAGATAACAGATCTGAAAGCTATATGTTGGACAAGATAAAGAGTATCAAACAAATTTTTCACACAAATGCATTTGCTTCATCTCAAAAGGGTTCGATTGAGAATATGCATAAACTTATATTCTAAAAGAAAAAATTATTTGACTGATACAGCAATGATGAAAACTGATCCATGATGGACAAAATTAATAACGTTGTTCGGCATAATATTAAGCAATTTCCATTTCTGATGTCGGTTAATGCAGCTCAAAATTTCTTTCAAAATAATTAAAAGTTTAATGAACGAAATTGTATGTTAGATTAGTTATCCATGCAAACAAAAAAGCAATTAGATATATGCAACTCTCAAATCCTTAAATATTAAAAATCAATGCAAATTGATTATTTTGTTATTGATTTTAATTAAAAATTCGCGTTTTTTAGGAATGCTTTTGCATTTTTTTACATAAAATTATTCTAATAAAATTTAGTGAAGATGCACTTTTTCGTTTTATATTTAACAAATAATGTATATAATTAGGAGCATTAGGTATTTAAAATGAAAAATAAATTTAGTGAAAAAAGTTTTTTCTTATATGGTATTAATTTTATAGTTGGTTTTGGTTTTATAACAACAATCACAGGAATAATTGCTCAAGGTATATGAGGTATGTTAGTTTTTGCGCTAACATCATTCATCAGTTTTAGTGTTATTTTAGCATTTGCGCGTGGAGCTCAAGCATTTGGTAATGAGGCCGGCGGTTCATATGTTTATGCCAAAAAAGCTTCAACAAATAAATTTTGAGTCTTTTTTAATGGCTGGAATCAATTCTCACAGATACCGCTTTTTTCAGCCACGACAATTTTATTTTTTTCAACATTGCTATCAGAATTTGATAAATCACATCAATTAATCTATCAAATTGTTTCTCTTGTATTCTTTCTTTCTTTGACATTAATTGCAACGTTTGGAATAAAGACATCTAAATGATTTATTTTATTTTCTGCATCAGTAAAATGAATAACGATAATATTAGGTGTATCTTTAGGTATTTATTTATCCTTTAGTTCACTCGATTTTGCTAATAACATCTTGACAAATAGCAAAGTTTCAGTCTCAATAATTACTTTAAATGTATTGAATTTTATTTATGCATTTGGTGGTGCAGAAGGTCTTGCAGGAATAAGCGCTAACGTAGAAACAAAACGCTTTAAAAAGATATTATTACTAATTTTTGCTGCTGTACTTGCAATTTACTTTACTTTATATCTCTTGCTGTTAGGACTGCAAAAAGGATTTATTGGTGAATCCACTTCATTTTCAAAATTCTTTCAATCGTTATGAGGTTTGGCTGGGCTTATAATTTTTATGATAGGCACACTATTCAATAGAATTTCAAGCACTCTTTCGGCAAACATATACTATTCAAGAATTGTTGCTCCTTTAGCTCATGACGGATTCTTACCTTCAAAACTAGGCAAGAAAAACAAACATGGCGAATATAGAAACGCATTATTATTTGCAACAGGTTTTAGTGTTATATCAATGATTATTTTTACAGCAATACCATATGCATTAGGCATAAAAGATCAATTTAGTTTTATCCTTAATGCTGGTAACGTGGTTTTCTTAATGCAGTACCTTTTAGTAATAATTTCGATTTTAGTTATCGCATTCAAACATAGAACATTTAGGCTTACTTGATGAGAAACTACAATATTTATTTTGTCTATTATTTTAATAATTTTTATATTAGTAGTTAATTTTATCCCTCCGATTGTAGGCGATGAATACACAAAAGGAACTATATTTTTAGCACCTAGTTATCTAGGTGTAATGTTGATTGGCTTTGTCATTTGAGGAATATATTCAGCAGTAAAACGACGTAAAAAGAAAAATATTTCAAAAACTTATGAGCTCAAAATATAGCTATATTATCACTTTGCTAATTTTCCTGATTACTAATTTAAATTTTTAGGCCTTAAAAAATAAATTTGATATCATAAGTTTAATAAACATTTTTAAACTATAAAAATGTTGCAATTTGAATAAGAATTAACAAAATAAAAAATATAACCCAGAACTGTAGCTGGGTTTAATATTAATAATCAAGTGTAAAAAGTTTATTCTTATGAGTTAATTTTTTTACATCGATTTCGTATTTTTTTATATATTCATCATCGCTTTTATTATCCATTTCAGGATAATATCTTTCAAAAACAACAGATGCTTCGGCCTCATCATGATAATGATTAACTCATATTGTGAATCCATCAATAACATCCAAAGTTTTATCTGCGCTATACTTAATTTTATTTTTTCTTAAAATCTTTAAAAGGGACCATTTCCCTTCTCCTGGTTGTCATGTATCGAAATATAATGGATTTCTAAATTTCATTTCATCATTAATAGTTATTACATTTGATATCGGTATTATAAATTCTTCATTTTTTTTAAGAGGAGATGCAAAATAATCACTTGTATTATTAAATTGATCTGGAATTAGCAATTTTACAGAATGAGGAAAGTACAAAAATGTAATTTCTTTAGCTTTTGTAAGCCAAATTTTAAATTCTTTTTCGTATCCTTCTTTATTGGTCGTATCATTATTTTCCAATTTAACATTTATAGCAAGCATATAATAGTTTTTAACTTTATTTTCATTAACAAAATCTATTAATTCTTGATATTTATTTTCTGTTTTAAAAGTTATTTTTCTAAAAGGTCTTTTAATTACCTCGCCTTTATCTTTATTGCGAAGTTTTGAATATAAAAGCGGATTATGAGAGTATTCAGCTTTATAAATCCCACCTGGTTTTATAATGTCTTCATGTTGTTCATTATCTTCAATTTTGTGAATTATACAACTTGTAGATAATAAAACAGTACTTAAAAATGGAACGATAGTTATTATTTTTATTCATTTATTTTTTTTCATTATTTTATAAATCCTCATAATTTAAGTGACTCTGTCATTTCATCACCAGTTACATGTTTTACGCCGTCTCAGAAGTATGGCTTTAGTTCAGTATTTACTTTATGTTCTAAATATTCTGCGATATAAATATGATCAATATCTAGTATCACCTGAGAATGTTTTTGTTTTCAATTGTAATTTATCAATACTCTTCCATCATTGTAGGAACCATATGCTACATATATGTGACTACCATCTCTGTATACATATTTACCATTTTCGAACTTTTTTGTTTTTGATCATAGAAATAAAGGAATTTTTTTATTAATTATAAAATCATTAATACTTTTGGTATTTTTTAATGTTTTAAATTCATAATTTGCAGTTTTACCATTATTTTTTATGAAACTTTTTAACATAAATTGTCTATCTTCTGAACTGGCGCCATTCTTATAAACATGTTTTTTTAACATATCTATCATATAAATATTTTTCAATTCAGGTGAAAACTTATTTTCGTATAGATATTGTTTCTTAATTTCTGGTAAATAACTTTCCATTGCTTCTTTTAGTTTTATTGATGGAGATTTTCTATGTCTTGAACTTCATTCTTCTGGTCCTAATGTAGTTATATCAATATGAAAGTCTTCTTTTTTGTTTATATATTTGTCACTTTCTGTTATCGTCATATAATTAGAACCTAAAAAAATAATGATTGTATAGCATCATTTGATTCACAGTAATATATGCACATATTCCTTCTCATTCTTCATATATATAATTAAAAGTGTCGTTTTCTCCAAATGTTTTTCTTGGTTCTGTTTTAAAAATTCAAGAATGATTTATTTCGTTATCGGCATATAAAAAGCCATTCAACTTATCTCTTATTCCAAGGTTAGAATATTCCGATTTTTTTGCATTTTGCAGTTCTAATAAATTAAGGTATTTGAAATTATTGAAATTTACTTTACTCTTTTTGCTATCTTTTTTATTTTTTCAATCTTCGTTTATGCTCTCGTTATTAGTCTTCTTTTTTGGTCTTCTATGATCCCCTATCATTAATTTATCTCGATCATTTTTATTTAATATTGATATATCTCCGATGGTTTCTCTGTAATATACCAAATTATCATTAGACATGATTTCTGAACTTAAATTAGATATGTTTCAATTTGGATTAACCTCTATTATTTTTTCTTTTTCTTGATCAAATATTGAAAAACCACCTTTCTCATATCCTACTATATATGAATATTTATTTGTTTCCGGATCTAGATAATTTCTACTTACAAATTTTACTTTTGTGTCTTTTCTTCCAGTTAATTTTATAAAATCATATAAACAGTATGAAGATAATTTTTCTTTATATTGTCTTTCTTTTCCTCAATATATTTTGTATCCTCATATGGCATTATTTTTAATGAAACCATTGTAAATGGTATAATACTAGCTATCGTAGCTAAAAAACGCTAAATAATTTATTTTTCATATATTCCTTTTTTATTTCTTCATATCTTTATTGTATTATTTTTAAGAAATAGTGTTAAATTTATATTTAAAATACTCATATATTTTCATAATTATTTTCTGTATTTCCCAGTTTTGGCATAAAAAATGCAGAATTTCAAACCAAATAATCTGCTTATACTATTTATAGTATAGGTTTTTTTATTTTCTTATTTTTTTTAACAACATTTTAATTTAAGATAGTCATGTCAAAAGAATCTAATTTGGTCGATATTTTTTCAAAGCCTGGAAAGAGGGTCGATATAAATTCGTCCAACAAAAGAAATTATGAAATACAAAAAAGAGGATTCTAATACAATAAAAGACATTTGATCGATTTATGATGATATTAAAAACAATGTTAAAAGATAGTTAAAAAATAACAAATATACCTCAAATTTAGGTAGATTTGTTATTTTTGTATAATAAAACTGGGAAACTCAAAAGGAAAATAAAAAGCAAGAAATAATTCTTGCTTAATTCTTAATTATTATTAAATTTAAATTCAGAAGGTATTTCATTCAATCCGTTTTTAAATAAATTGGTTTTAAAATTCGAGGTTGTATAGATTTTTCCTAGCGCTTCACGATATGAATTTTGTTGTTCTTTACCACCACCATAAATTAGATCATATTGTGGAAGATTATATTTGCCATATAAACCATCATAGTTATAACCTTCAGATCTAAAAGCAACCGATAGGCCGACACGTGCCAAAGTATTTGATGCATAAAATATTGAAACTAGCTCATTATGTTGATTTCGAATAGAAGTTCCAGAAGAACCACCAATCGGTGCATATCTACGTGGAATATAAGCTAGTCCCATATTTACATATCTTTTACCATTAACATAGTAAAAATCTTCGCCAATTTTTGGAGCCGCTATAAATGTATCTAAAACACCGGGTTTATCAATAAACGAACGATAACCAATTTGATAAGAAAGAAAACTTCCTCGATCAAGTTTTTCTTTTGGATATGAAGAAGGTGTACCATCTTCGCCATTAGTTATTTTTGCATCATAATATTCATATTCGCTATTAATTCACAAGCTAAAACTATTGTTTTTTCTTTTAGTTTGATCATCATCAATATATTTCTTCAAATAATAATCTTCACGTGATGAAGGCCACCCTACAGCATACAAGAAATCTATATCTTGAGGTAATTTAGATTTTAGAGGAAAATCAATTTTTGAATAATCCTTTAAGTATGATTTTTGTTTAAATTTAACTTGTTTATCAGCGTGATTAGCATAATCATTAGTAATTTCTTTTGCTAAATTTTGTGCAAAATCATTGCTACCGACTTTTGGATATCTTTGAGTTACATCTTGGTCATTTGAAGTTGCATAATATTTATTAATCTTAGTAAAATCAATTTCTAAAACAGCAAAATCAACAAATTCTTCCACATCAGCATATTTTTTCTTTTGACGCTCAGATAAGAAATCAGATGGATGAGATTTTAAATAGTCAGTTCCATCAAAAACCTTTCTAATTGCGCTGGGATCTTCAAACGAAAAGCGAGTAATATTATCATCTAATTCAGAAATACGCAAACTTTGCCCAACCTGTAATTTATTGTCAATCTTAGCAATTGAAAAACTTGTCAAATTATCAGTTAATGCCCTTGCAACGTGAGAATTAGTTCCTAAATATCATCTTGTTGGATAACCATTACTATCAAGTTGGTAATCAAGAATTCAAGTGGTTCCATTTTCGCCAATTACATGTTTTTTTGATTTTGCTTTTAGTTCTAAATCAAGAATAGCTGCTTGTTGCTTTTGGATTTCGATTTCACGAGTTCTTTTTTGATATTCTGCAATAGCGTCATCATATTTTTTTAGTTCAGTTTCTTTTTCTTTTTGAAGACTTTCGGTTAAATTAACATCAGTGTTCTTAGCAATTTTGTCATCTAATTCTTTTTTTAGAGCTTCTTTTTGTTCTTTTAATTCAGCAACCTTTTTGTCAATTAATTTTCTAAATTCTGATTCATTATTTGGATCTTTCCAATGATTGATAGCTAAATTAATTTTTGCTATTTCATCTTTAAAATCATTAGCTCTTGTTAAAGCAATTGTAAAAGTCTGTTTAGCTATATCAAGATATTTTTGATTAACAATTTTTCTTGCTAAGCCATTAGTTTTAAAGGGATCATTTTTACCTAGTGTATCAACTCATGAAGGTTGTTTTCCTAATTCTGAAGGCTCAAATAGTTCAATTCCATCGACTTCACCATTTGCTTTATATGAAGGCGAGCTAAAACCTTTATATGCGGCATTTTCATAAGAATCTTGACCTAACGTTTTTGCTTTTTCATCATATTTTTTAATTTGTTCACTAGTTGCCTTAGTATTTTCTCTTAATTTAGTTCAATCATCAATACCAGCAGAAAAAGCCAAATATTGCTTTAGCGAACCGACGTATTTATCATTATCATATTTAAAACGCTCTTTTTGGTTTAAACTAACATATTTTGAAACTTCATTATCTTCTGGATTTGAATCAATTTTGTTATTCGGTTTATCACCATTTGAATCGCTATTAAATGGTGAAGTTTTTAAACCTGATAATTCAAATATATGATTTTTTCTTGTTAATGTTGCTTTATTTTTAAAAACAACATTAAATTTAGCTTTTCCGGTAGTATTAGCGTCATCTTCTAAAATAATACCTTCAATTGATATGTTGATTTTATTATTTAGATTTACATCCTTAAAATTAATTTTTATATTGGAAACATTCTTTTGTAGCTCACTAGCAAATAGCTGATACTTGGTATTGCCTGTTAAAAAGTTACTAAAAATAAGTTCAAAATTATCTTCAATGTTTGCATTAACAATTAATTTGTTAAAATCATCATTAAATTCATCATCCGAATATTTTATGCTTGTGTCTGGTGTCTCACTAGACTGATTTTTCTTAATGTTTTCCTTAATATTTGCAATTTCGCTTTTTATGGCATTAATGGCTTGATCTGCCTTATTTTTAGCCTTACGCAAATCAAATACGCCACTGCTTTCATTAGTTAGAATATCATTAATTTCTTTTTGAACTTTTATTCCTTCAGTATAAGCGCTCGATTGTTTAGCATCACTACGGGTATCTTTTAATTCTCTTAAAGATGTCTCTAATTCGGTTAATTGTTTTTTAATATTGTCTTTTAGAGATGTTATGTCATCCTGACATGATATCAATGCAAATGTTGGAGAAAAAAGTAACGGCATTCCAAAAAACGCAGTAATAATTGCCTTGTTTCTTTTTGTTAATTTCATAATTTTAAGATTCCTTACATACTTTTCTAAAATTAGTTGAATGCTTCATCACTAGCAAAACTTACTTTGTAACCATTAGATTCAAGTTGACTCTTCAATGAACTTGCCCCCCGTGGAACTTGAACTTCCCTCGAAATTCCTGATAAATTAATTAAGATGCTTAAATTTGTTAAGGCTGAACTGGTCAAATTATCTTTAGTTGTCAATCTAACATTTTGCGTAACACTACCATTACTAAATTCAATTTTAGTTGGAGGAAATCCAGGTTCACCGCGTGACATTACGGTGTCAAATTGTGCACCATCTAAATCATCACCACTAATTTCGTATCAGGCTTTATCACTAAAGAATTTAGCATTTTTTAGTTTTCTTGGTTTATTTGATGATTTAATGTAATCATAAAAAATTAAGCCTTTTAATGATCTGATAGAAGGGGCTCTTGAGAAATCAATTCTTGTTGGATAACTATTTCCGCCTTCATTGGTATCTGGATTTAGACCAGGGCCGAACCCACCTTGAAATATTCCTTCATTATTTCTAGTGTAATAAGCCATTCTTAAACCATTGTTAATTCTTTCATATTTCTTTTGCGGATCTGATTCATTTTTTAGTAAATCAGTCTCTTCAAATGCTAAGGTGTTAAATGTAATTCTTGAAGCAATTTCGGCTCCGGGTCTTGTATCTCAACTAACATTATAATCAATAGTATTAATTCATTCAACATTTCGCAATGCTCATGGGTTAATCGATCAATCATCAAGTAGAGAATTACCCAAGGTAAATAACGCTAGTTCCTTAATGTTTTTATTTTCTAATTCGACTAATGCTGATGTATTAGTTGCTCTATGATCAAAGAAAAGTTCTAATTGCGGCAAGTCATTAGGTAAAGCTCTTAAAATATCTTTGAATTTTTGGTTAGGATCTTTTTTACCCATATTTTTTATACGATATGAAGTAATTTCAATACCTTTATTCTTTAATGATTCAATTAAATTCTTAGTTTTCTCATAACCATCATAGTTAGCAGCATCAATTTCCACAATGTAGCCTTTATTTAACTTACCTTCTTGCGGTTTTTGTCTTGTTAATTCAGTTATGGTTATACCATCATTATTTCCAACATTGAATTCTTTAAATTTTTCAGATTGGGTAACATCTGTTTTAGTTCATCCTGGATATACACCATTTTGAATTTGTTCTGGGTTTCGACCAAAATATCCCTCAATGCCAAAAGCACGACGGTCACGATTATCTCTTTCACGTCTAGCTATCTCGCCGTTATAACCAGGAGCTGGTGAATAGCTATATGAGTCAATTTCTCCATTTTCATTAATATATGCATTATTAGGAGAAGCAGTGTAACCTTGTTTTAAATATTCTTCTGCTCCTTTACCTAATTTTGTAAATTTTGAATAATCTAAATTTTTAATTAATCAAGCATATTTAACATTTTTACTCTTAAATTGTTTAGGTTTTAAATATTCTTTTTTTGCATCCTCTTTTAAGAAATTGACAACATTAGGGCTATCTAGAAGACGTCTGAATTTATCAATTAATTGAGTTCATACTTGACTATTTAATTCAATATATCTATCAGGATCAAACAATTCATTTGATGTTAATAGTATACATCATCGATAAGGCTTGGGAAATAGTTTTGTAGTCCATCTGCATTATTATTAATAAGTTGTTTAAGAGTTGCTTTTCTTAACTCATCTGTTACTTCAACACTTTTAACATTTCCAACAATTTCATTTACATAAGGATTTTTATTAGTAATTCCTGCAGCAACATCACGAGGGTCTAATGGTCTAGTTGGAGGTGGTGTTACTTCAGCTAGAACCTGAACACCATTAATTGTAATAGTAATTCTTTCACTTCTAGGTGTAGGGGCAGGTTTAGGCGCAGGGGCAGGTTTAGGCGCTGGTTTAGGAGTTGGTTTTGGTTTCGGCGGAACTGGAACAGGTTTCGGCGGAACTGGAATAGGTTTAGGTTTTGGTTTGGGTTGTGGAAGGGGGACTGGGTTTGTTTTTGGTTCGGGTTTTGGTTCGGGTTTGGGTTGTGGTTTGGGTTCAGGTTTTGGTTCGGGTTTGGGTTGTGGAGGAACTGGGATAGGTTCTGGTTCGGGTTTGGGTTGTGGAGGCACAACAACAGGAGGTTTTGGAATTTCTTTTAAATTCTTATCAGTTATAGACACATCAGCTTTAGTTACATCGGGTGTACCTTTGTGAAATATTTCAGAGTTTTCACCATAAATATTGTTAAATTCTATACCATTTTTATTCTTTTGGTTAGCAGCAAAAATAGCATTACCTATAATTGCTGAACCTAATATTGTTGATCCTAAGGTAAATAAAACGATCTTATTCTTTTTACTCTTTAAAAGCTTCATATTTTCTCCTTAAAATAATTTCAATTCATAAAAAAATCTTATGAACCTTTAATTTAACCTACATTATACTAAAATTTATATAATAATACACAAAAATAAGCATAAGTTAACTACTATCTATTTTCTCCAAACTAACAATAGTTAGTCTAAAATAATAAAAATAGATTTTACTACTTAATTTAAGGTGTTTTTTTTATTTTTAATTCCTATCATATTATATTGCAAATAAGATAGGCTTGTTAATTTGCAAATATACTAAGAATATACAAGTATAATAAAAATGCCTAGGCAATTTTGCCCTAGACCTTTTTATTATTTTAAAATTTATTTAAATTAATCTTCGTCAACCGAAACTTTTCCGCCACGTTTCTTAATAATTTCGTCAGCTAAATTGCGAGGTAATTTTTCATAATGATCAAATCACATTTGATATGTACCACGTCCAGTTGTCATTGATCTTAATTGAGTTGCATATCCAAACATTTCGTTTAATGGAATGTATGCTTTAATAACATGCGCTCCATCGTTTCGAGTTTCGTTATCTCTAACTTGACCTCTTCTACGAGAGATATCTCCCATAACATCACCAAAGAAATCTTCTGGCACAACAACAGCAACATCCATAATTGGTTCTAATAAAACAGTCCCCAATTGTTCACGGCCTTTGGTCAATGATTTTGAAGCAGCAATTTTATAAGCAAGTTCTGATGAATCGACTTCATGGTAGGAACCATCAAATAGAGTTGCCTTAATATCGATCATTGGATAACCGGCAAGAATACCAATTTCCATTTTTTCTTTAAGACCTTTTTCGATCGATTTAATGTACTCTTTAGGGATTTTACCACCGACAATTTTATCAATAAATTCAAATCCACCATCAGGGTTTGGTTCGTATTTAATTCACACGTGTCCGTATTGTCCCTTACCACCAGATTGCTTCTTATGAATACCTTCAACTTCTGCTGACTTAGTAATTGTTTCACGATATGATACTTGTGGAGCCCCAACACTTACTTCAACCTTAAACTCACGTTTTAGTCTATCAACAATAATGTCTAAATGAAGTTCACCCATACCAGCAATAATAGTTTGCCCAGTTTCTTCGTCTGTATAGTATTTAAATGTAGGATCTTCTGCTCCTAAACGTTGTAGAGCTAATGAAAGTTTCTCAGAAGCATCTTTTGTTTTAGGTTCAATTGCTTGCGAAATAACTGGCTCAGGAAAATTCATATTTTCCAAAACAATTTCTTTATGTTTTTCATCGATAAGTGTGTCACCAGTTGTTGTGTATTTTAACCCAACAGCAGCACCTATATCACCAGTTCTAACCTCATCAATATCAGTTCTTGAATTAGCATGCATTAATAAAATTCTACTAAATCTTTCTTTTTCACCTTTTGTTGAATTTATTACATATGAGCCTTTTGAGATAACCCCACTATATACTCTAAAGAAGGTTAAATTACCAACAAATGGGTCATTCATAACTTTAAATGCTAATGCTGAGAAAAATTCATCATCAGAAGCAGGAATTGAAATTTCTTGTTCACCTTTGTATGCCTTCATTGCGGTAATATCCAATGGTGAAGGTAAATATTCAACAATAGCATCAAGCATTAACTTAACACCTTTATTCTTAAACGAAGTTCCGCAAACAACTGGGAAATATGTTGAAGTTAAAGTAGCCTTTCTAATAGCTTTTTTCATTAATTCAGCCGAAACTTCTTGTTCCGTTAGGATTAATTCAGTAATTTCTTCATCAAAATCTGCTAGTGATTCAGCAAGAGAAGCACGCATTAAATTTGCTTCGTCCCTTAGATAGTCAGGAATTTCGATTTCCTTCATATTTTCGTCGACACCACCATCAAATTCATAGGCTTTCATGGTTACTAAATCAATAATTCCATTAAATTGTGATTCTTCACCAATATTAAGTTGGATAGCATGTGCATTAGCACCTAATAGCTTTCTTAGTGACTCAACAGATGCTTTGAAATTAGCACCCATTTTATCCATTTTGTTAACATAAACAATTCTTGGAACCTTATAGTTGGTTGCTTGTCTCCAAACAGTTTCTGTTTGAGGTTCAACACCTGATTGAGCATCTAGAACAGCGACAGCACCATCTAAAACACGCAACGAACGCTCAACTTCAATAGTAAAATCAACGTGTCCAGGTGTGTCAATAATATTTAATCTTTTATTCTTTCAATATGCAGTTGTAGCTGCGGAAGTAATAGTAATACCACGTTCTTGTTCTTGAACCATTCAATCCATTTGTGAAGCACCTTCATGTGTTTCACCGATTTTATGAATTTTTCCTGTGTGGTATAAAACTCTTTCTGTAGTTGTAGTTTTACCTGCATCAATATGAGCCATAATTCCGATGTTACGATAATCTTCTAATTTATATTCTCTTGACATACTTTGTTCCTAATAAAATAAATAATTTAAATAAAAATAGGTAATTATCATCTAAAGTGAGCAAATGCCTTGTTTGATTCAGCCATCTTGTGGGTATCGTCACGCTTTTTGATAGCTCCACCCATTTTATTTGCTGCATCAATGATTTCATGTGCTAACTTTTCTTCCATTGTTTTGTCATTTCTTAATCTGGCATATTGAATAATTCATCTTAGTGCTAATGTTTGTTTTCTTTTAGCACTAACTTCACATGGAACTTGGTAATTAGAGCCACCAACTCTTCTTGAACGAACTTCAAGTTGTGGACTTACATTTTCTAGTGCAGAATTGAATACTTCCATTGGTTCTTTACCAGTTTTGTTTTTAATAATTTCAAAGGCACTGTATAAAATATTCTCGGCAACAGATTTTTTACCATCTAGCATAATTGTGTTAATTAATTTGGTAATAATTTTTGAGTTAAAAACTGGATCTGCTAAGACATCTCTCACAGGTGCTTTATGCTTTCTTGACATATTCTTTCCTTTCTATTTAACTTTCTAATTAATTACTTTTTGGTTTTTTTGTTCCATATAGAGAACGACCTTGTTTTCTATTGTTTACCCCAGCGGCATCCTGAGTACCACGGATGATAGTATATCTAACCCCAGGTAAATCTTTAACTTTACCTCCACGGATTAATACAACTGAGTGTTCTTGTAAATTGTGCCCTTCACCAGGAATATAAGCAGTAACTTCTTGTCCATTAGATAATCTAACACGGGCGTATTTACGAATAGCTGAGTTAGGTTTCTTAGGAGTCATTGTAGCAACCCGAGTACATACACCACGTTTAAATGGGGCTGGAATTGCTTTTTCTTTTTTTTGTAAAGAGTTGTACATCTTTAATAAAGCAGGGGCTTTAGATTTAGTTGTCTTATCTTTACGGCCTTGTTTAACTAATTGCGCAACTGTAGGCATTTTTTTCCTTTCTTAACATTGTTTTACATATTTTCAGATATTTTTAACTCTTATTTTAAAAATACTAAATTATTATACAACAACTAAACCAGTGTTTTTACTTTTTTATGTTTTTTATTAATAAAAAAGCAGCCAGATATAATTAGGCTACTAAAATTTCTTGGTAATAATATCAATTTGCTCTTTTTCTTTCTTTATTTGTTGTTCAAATGCCTTAAGTTTGCTTATTTCTTTGGTGATTTGACTAATATTTCAATCATATCTAAATACATGATCTTGCAAATATTTCTTAATTTTTAAAATCAAGGGCGTGTATTTAACATTAATCAAATTATCTAGTGTTCATTGTGAAAAATTACTTAGTTCTTCAAAAAATTCAGAAACAAGGCGAGTATTATTATTGTACATATCCACAAATTTCTGCACTAAGTTTTTAAATTTTTGTTTAGCCTTATTTATAAAAACGTCAATATTATTTTCATGAGTTATCTTTTCTTCTTTTAGAGACCTTAGAAGATTGCTAATTTCATCCTTTAATTTAATAACTTCTTCATTCTTAGAACTTCCAAATAACGCATCAACATTTGCTAATAAATTTATAATATCATTCTTAAGCGAGTTAATTACATTATATTTTAACTTTTCGAGATTTTGACTACATGAAGCAACAAGGGGTGCAATAGTAATAACTGGCAAAAAACCTAGTACTAATTTTATTTTTTTAGCCATAGCAAAAGCAAATTATTTAGTTGCTAAAAATTTTGAAATTAAAAATTGTTTATATTCATGCATAAAATCAATAAGTTCTTTTTCATAAATAATATTTGAATCTTCATAATAATATGAAACATTCGAATGTGGATTAAAGAATAAATCTTCAACTTCATTATCACGATAAAATAATCATGAATTTTTAGTGGCGCTTTGATATAAAGGATCATTAGCACGAGCCGTGTATACATATTCCTCATATTTTTTATTAAATTCAGCTTTTGACATTGCTGCTAATTCCTTGGTTTCGTTAAGAATTTTAGCCTTTTTGTCCATTTTATCCATCCAAATAATTTCCTGTTCAATCTTAGATAAATCTTGATTGTGAATTGGTGTAGCAAATTCCGCAATATCAGAAATTTTTTGAGCATTACTTTTAATTTCGTTTTGGACTTCTGCAAAATACTCTACTTTAAATAATTGATTTAAAAATAAGTTATATTGTTTCTCGAATTTTATTTGATCCATATTATTATAAAATTTCATTCATCTTAATAACACATTGGATAATAAAAGATTAGAAGATTTTAACTTATCAAACTCTATATTAATTTTTTCAGGATATTTGGCTAATTCTTGTTTTTTTAATTCCTTAAGGGAAATAATTTCATTATACACTGCCTCATTTTTATGCTTATATTGAGGATAGTTAAAACTTATGTAATAAATCACAACAAATGCGATACCAAACGAAATCAAAAGAACAATAGCAAAAGAAATAAATGTTATAAATAAAGGAATATATGAGGCAATGGTGTCTTTATATTCTAGATACTTCATTTCTGTAACAAGACCTGAATTAAATTTCTGGGTTGCAGTTCCCATATATGAATATACTTTTGACAATGATACAGATGAAAAAATAATTTGGATAGCTAGAATAACTAAAATTGTAACTATATTATAAAACGCGGTACTTTTTATATTTAACCCTTGTATATATTTTTTAAATAAAAACCCATCTAGTACTGCTTTTGTTTTATTAATGCTACGCTTAAAATTAATAAAAAACTTAATTATTAAATATAAATTAACTATTGCCAAAAGTGTCAATATTAAACCATAAATTAGAAAAGGATTAGAACCGACACTTTCAGAATTATTGGGAACCTTTGAATTCTGTCCTTGTAAAAACAGCTGACTCATTTTACCTCCTAAAATTAATCATAATCATTATTATTCTCAATATCTTTTATTTCTTTGGCATTATCAGATTCATTTTCTTTATTATTTTCATTGTTACTCATATTAGCTTTTTCGTTATGACTATTATTATTTTCAAATATGGCACTGATTTTTTCAATTAATTGCTTACGCTTTAATTCGCTAGCACCAAATATATTTAATTTTTGCGCCATAATTATTAGTTTTTCATCGCTTAATGTTTCTAATTGTGAGCTATATGATTTATTATTTTTTTCCTCAATAATCTCATCATTGTTTTTTTGTTCATTATTATCAAATATAGAAGGTTGTGTAGAATAAGTTTGTTGGTTAGTTTGTGAAAATTTTTGCCCAAAAATTTCATTTATTCTACCTTGTTCATTGTTGATTCTTACAATTCTAAATAATTTTACAATTCTTGAAAACGGCCAATATATTGTGAAATATCCTATTAAAAATATGATTGTAACAATAAGATTTAAAATTTGGTTTATATCCCATGGTTTAATTCTAAAAATACCACCAGCTGAGAAAAATAAATTAATAAATATAATCATAACAGTCATACTATATAAGGTCAGTAACCAAGGCGAATATTTTGTGAAATCTTTTTCTTTTAGTGAAAGTGTCAAAGAAACGATATGTCAAATCAATACAGCTCCAGAGAATAATGCCACAACGATAGAAAATGCAAATTTTCTTATAAACAAATCTTCAACTGAAGCATTAATGGTAGATATCTCATAACTAGGATTTGCATTTGAAAATGCTTCTTTATAATTCAATAAATAGACTTGTTTTCTAACTGCATACTCAATAAATATGGCCATTAATGATAAAAACATCACAACTAAAAATGCTGTAAATAATATTGATTTTACTAAAATTGCCTTTTTGTTGTGTTTGTAAAGTTCATCAATTGAGTTGTATTTATTTATATCAATATTTTTCATAAACACCTCCTTTTTGGTTTTAATGAGTTTACTTAATTTTAAAATATATTAGAATTATAACTAAATTTTATCTACCTTGCTCGATTTCTCTTTGCATTAATTCGGGAATAGGGGCCTCAAGATGTATGTTTCTTCCCTTATTATCAATAAAATCTAGTTGTGCAGCGTGAAGCCTTTGATTAAAAGAATCAATTTTTTTATTATAAACAGGGTCCCCATAAACTGGATGCTTAATATATCCTAAATGCACTCTTATTTGATGAGTTCGTCCTGTCTTTAAATTACATTTTACTAATGTTTTATCTTTATTATCAATTTTCAAATATTCAAGACATTCAATCATTGTATAGGCATTTTTCGAGTTTTGATCGCTAACAGCAAATTTTTGACGATTTTTTATATCTCTTCCAATGGGCAAATTGATATGCATTTTTTTGTTAGCTATTCTTCCATCAACTATAGCAATATATGTCCTGTTAATCTTATGTTCTTTAAGCAAAGAAGCAAAATAATTGTGGGTTGAATTATTTTTAGCAATAATCAATAGCCCGCTAGTATCTTTATCTATCCTATGAACTATGCCAAGTCTTAAAAGCCCATTAACATTACTTAAATTATTTTTAAAGTGGTACATTAAGCCGTTGACCAAAGTATTATTCCTGTGGCCCGGGGCCGGATGGACTACTAAACCCGAAGGTTTATTTATAACCAAATAATCTTCATTTTCATATACAATGTCAAGGCTGATTTCTTGTTCCTCAATCTTTATTTGTTTATCGATGACTCTAACAATTTCTATTTCATCATTGTTTTTGATAACAAATTTATTTTTATTAATTTTAATTCCATTAACAAAAACAGCCCCCTCTTTAATTAATTCTTGAATATCATTTCTAGTTATTGAAGAATTATTTGCTATATATTTATCAATTCTTTCAGAATAGTTTGCAACAAGTTTCAACATAATTTTTAAATTATAACAAATGTTATAATAATAGCATGAAGTTTTTGGAAATCAAAAAATCA
This sequence comes from Mycoplasma sp. 1781, assembly GCF_053851675.1. Lineage (NCBI taxonomy): Bacteria > Bacillati > Mycoplasmatota > Mollicutes > Mycoplasmatales > Mycoplasmataceae > Mycoplasma > Mycoplasma sp. 1781. The sequence continues at coordinate 12,094 of NZ_JBSQBC010000008.1, read as the reverse complement.
AAATTTATCCCCATTTTATTTAATGTCAATTCAAAAGAAGATGTAAGAAAAAATATTGAATCTCTTTGAAAAGAACATAAAAAAGCAAAGCACATTGTTTATGCTTATATTATAAAAGACAATGATGTTATTATCAATGGATATACTGATGACCGTGAACCAAAAGGTGTGGCTGGGATTCCTCTTTATAGCTATTTAAATAGTAAAAATTTAAAAAATAAATTATTAGTTGTTATTCGTTATTTCGGTGGTATTGAATTAGGAAGAAGTAATCTATTAAGAGCTTACTTGCAAGCAGCCAAACTACTTTTTAATGAGTAAATAAGATTAAAATTCAAATATAAGTCTCGCTTTTTTTAAAATTAATGTTTTAAATATTTTTAATATTTAAAAGCTCTATCATTACACTAGATTGAAATTTAGCAAAATAATGGAATAAAAATTTAAAGAATTTATTTTTAGATTTAGTTGAAACTACATGTCTTTTTAAAATTAACATCAATTATATCCTTGTATAATAACTAGTTTTATTAGTGGTTTTTTATAGTTATCATACTATCAATGGTTATAACCTATTCTAACTTAAAGATATTAAACAAAACAAATCAATGTAACATGAAAGAAAGTAAAAAGCAATTATAAAAACTAAGAAAAACCCAAATATACTTTTTCTAATTCTTTTGAACCTTTTAAGGCAATCCTTTGAATTAAAATTATTTAATAAATTAAAACAAAACTCCAACTTAGGATCCTAAAAAATAACTAACAAGCTAGTATAGAAAAAACCAAAATTGCAAATCCAAGAAACAATGAGAAAGATAAAAAATCCCCTTTTAAAGATATAATAATATAAAATTTTTCCTAATTTTGAATTCTAATTTGTTTTGTATCCTTAGATTTTAATTTTATTTTGTGTTAAAAAACTTAGAACCCAACTAAAAATAGTTTCAAAAAATGCTATTTTCACCCAATGTTCAAAAATTATGAATTATTTATAAATAAAAAGTAATAATTTTATATAATTTTTTATTTATTTAGATTTAGCGATTATTAAAAAACTATAAACACTAATTTACCTATTTTTTCTTGAAATAAAACTATTTTTTTGTTCTATTAATCTGGCATATTTATTAATATAATAATAAGATATATTTTATACCTAAAATAGCATAATAATAAATTGATTTATAGTAAATTTTTTCATTAAAAGGAGTAATATGAAGTTTAAGTTAAGCCCATTGTTAAGTGCAGTTATAATAGCTGCAACACCATTAGTAATTAGTGCTCAAAACAATATGGCCAATAATATCGATAAAGAGGAAAAAAATTCTAGCAATAATGTTAGCGTTTATGCAACTGAGGCAATATCGATACCCACAAATGATGACTATAATGATGTTGAAAGTTATAACATTTACTGAAAGACTGAAGCCTTTAAAACTCATTACAAAATGTTATTTGCATATAGAGTACTAAAAAAATTAATTAATTTTCAAGGTGAGAAATTAGAGATACTTCCATATAAAGAAAAATTAATGAAATTTAAAATTTTTCCTGATGGTGTTTTTGATAATTTTAACAATGAATACTTTTTTTATGACCATAACTTTTTACATTGGGGAACTTTTATTAGATTATGATCAGATGTTAATTTTGACTATAATGTTTTCTTACTTAATGAATACAAAAAATTAAACATTGATAGTGTTTATAAGGTTGCAGATGATTTAAGATCAAATGTAACTTCTGGAAAATTTTCATCAAAAATTAGTGATATTTATATAGTCCAAACTATTATTGCTCATTTTGAAGCCATTAATTTATTGATTAAACACAAAGAAAATTCAAATATTAAAAATTTGATAAAAGATCTATTTAAGGTGCAAAGTGGCATTAATTCTGCAGATCCTGCTTATTTAAATACCTTAAAAGATTCATTGCCAATTCTCGAAAAAATTAAGAAAGAAGCGAATGATAGTATTATTGAAGAAATCATAAAAGAAGTTGAATCAGAATTTTCACATGATAAGTTAATGTATGATGCATTAATTTCCGCACAAAAATCATACGGTTCTATCGAATACGATGAAAAAATTAAACCATTAGTTAAACTAGTTTCGAATTCTAGCACAATGGAATTTTTGAAAAATCTTAAAAATTCCGCTAACAATATTTATCTTAGTGAAAAACAAAAAGTCGATATGGCATTTAATAATTTAAGAAACAAAGACCCTAATATTAAAGAAAAAATTAATAAAGCACGTAATGTAGGAATTTTAAGGGAACTTTATGCTGATATTATGGCTAAAAAAATACAGGAATATCAAAACGATGTAATGATATTAATCGAAAAAACAAAGGGTTCTAGCATGTATGATGATTTTATGAGAACATTTAGTACCATAAAAGAAAAAAATGAGCAACAAATTGAACAAAGAAAAGTTGCAATAGAAGCTTTTGATAAAAAATGAAAAGATTTTGGCCGTAACCATACTAAAATTAATATTGATATTAAAAAAGAAAAAGATGAACTTAATACTAAATTATCAAGTCAAATAGAAAACCAAAGGATTACTATTGAACAATTTAATTCTCTTAATGATAAATCAACTAATTTGTTTTCTGATGAAAACAACAAAACAAAATTGCTTATAAATAGCATCAACTCAGTAGACCAAAGAACTAAAAAACTTGAAGAATTAAAAAAAGCAAAAAACATTGAAGATCTACAAAAATTAATAGTAGAGGCACAAAAAATTAAGAATGTAGAAGATTTAACAAAAGCAAGGGAAGAAGCTACAAAAGCACTGAAAAAAATTGAAGGTTCAGTGAATTATGAAGAATATAAAAAACAACATAGTGAAGCGCAAGATGATATTACCAAACTAACTAAGTTAGCGGATAAAATAAATGTTGAATACAAATTAAAAAGAAATGAAGTTGAAAAAAATCTAAAAAGTTTAGATGATAAAACAGGATTCGAACAAGCGCTAGAAGAAGCTGATAATATTCAAAAATTAAATAAATTAAATGAAGCGCTATTGAATCAAATAAAAGAACAAGATTTAAACAAATTAATAAAAAGAGCGCAAAAAGCTGTTGATAAAACTGAAGGTTCAGAAAGATTTGAAGAATTTAAAACGTTGTTCGCCAATGCAAAAAATGATGTTGTTAAACTTACTAATGTAGCAAAAAAAGCAGAAGAAATTTATAACATAGAAAAGCAAAAAATATTAGATACGTTTAACAAATTGTTAGATAAAAAGGATTATCAAACAAAAATTAATAATGCAAATAATATAAAGAATCTAAAAATTCTATTAAAAGAAATAACTCAAGAAAAAATACTTCAAGAAAATGCCCAAATAAAAAAAGAGGCGAATGATGCTATTGACAGACTAGAAGGTTCTGAATTAAAAAAACAACTAGGTAGGGAATTAAGCAACAACAAAGAAAATACTAATAAAATAAAAGATATTGCAGCTAAAGCAACACAAGAATTTAATATGGAACTTAATTCTACAAAAGAAGAACTAAACAAGCTAATAAATTCAAATACAAAAAAAGAGTTAGAAAAATTGATAGAAAACGCCCAAAATATAAAAGAATTAAGAATTATTAAATTGAAGATTCAAAAAGCAATTACTGAGCAAGAAACAAAATCTAAAAAAGAAGGCAAATCAAAGATAAATGTAGCAGCGATTGTAGGGCCTCTTGTGGTAATACTAGCATTAGCTGGCGCAAGTGTTGGGACTTGATATGCAGTTAAACGTCATAAGATTCAAAAAAGAAAAGAAATAAACAAAAATTAGGTCAAAATAAGAAAGTCTTGAATCTCTTATGAGGTTTTAGACTTTTTTGTTGACAATTTTTAGCTAATAAAAAGCAAAAAAGTGTTACCATAAATAATTTTGTGCAATTTTTTTAAAAAACTTATTTCTTTTTGATAGCTCTTTAATAAGAGTTTATTTCACAACCCAAAATCAGTTAGAAAATGAAATAAAGTTTGTTCCTAATTGGGGGCCTGTTTTTAATCGATTACAAATTATTTTTGAAAAAAAATAAATAATTAAAACAACCAAACAACATAATGTTGCTTGGTTGTTTTTGTATAATAAATTTAGATTTGTGTGGTTGCTATTCTCAAATCTCTTACTAAAAATAAGCCAGAGATAAATTTACACAAAATTATCTACACTACCACATTATTTTTTTATCAATCTTATTAATGATATTAGTGACAATATACCAAATATCGCAGCCATCGCTATACCAACATAAGATATAATTCTTATATCACCAAGTTTCAAAAAGCCGTTTAGTTTAAACACTAGTTTTCCGAGCGGTGTAGTAGCATTTGATAATAATGCTTCATTACTAAATGTAATAGAAGCAATTATTGATGAAACAACAAGTATTGGGAAGCTTATTATCAAACATATTACCCAACCAATTTTATGACCCATATTTTTTCCTTTCAATCTTAAATTAATTATATATGTTTTTTTAAATGATAAACTATTTTTTGACCAGTTCATCATGCACATATTTTAAAGGTAGCATACAAACAATAAATAGTTTTTGAAGCTTTGTTTAATTTTTTGTATTGTCCACTATTAAATTAAAACAGGTTTTTTATAAAATAAATAAAAAAGAGACTTCGATATATTTCAAGTCAAGGCCTCTAAAAATATAGAATCTTATTTTTGTTCCATTGCATCATCTTGTATCATCATAGTTCTTTTATGCAAAACCTCGCACTTTTTCATTTTAACTTCATATGATATAACAAATGAAAATTGCACTGTATAAACAATTAATGATACAATTTGCCATACAAGAGCCCCGATTAAACCATTCAAGGAAGCTTCCTCACCTTTGATATTTTTATCTACAATACTCAAAATAAAGAAAATAATTCATCATAAGTTATTTAAAATAAAAATAAATAGCATTCAAGGACTTATTGATTTAAAGTTTCTTGTTTTTAATCCTTTTATTAGTTGGGGCATAAAAGCTAAGGTTGTTCCCGCAGGCGTAATTAAACCAATAATAAGTGATGTAACTTTATCAAATACCGCAATTCTATTCCCAACAATTGGATAAAAATAGCCAGTATTAATCTTTTGAAATACTAATACTATAAATACAGCGAATATCGAAGTTGCAAATAATTCTACTAAAACTATAGCTGCCGTTGCAAATTTTTTTTGTTTTTTGGTAATTGCTTTATTATAGTGATATAAAAAATACATTGTAAAAGCATATATAAAAGAACAAATTAAGTTTGCTAAAAAAATGTATCAACCGTTTTCATCACCTGTAAATACACCATAAATTAACCAAATAATAATTCCAATATAAAAAATTCAAAATGAATAATAATTTATGTTTTCAGCTTTTTTGGTTTTAACAACCCTAACTAGTTGAGGAACACCTAAAAGAATTGTCGCTATCGCTCCTAATGCTCCAAAAAACTGAATAGATATTTCTAATGCTGTCATAACTAAAAAATTATACATTAATACTAATTTATAAACATAATATTGCCTAGTTTTTAATATTTTTTTATAGCAAAAACATATTATTAAAAATTATTATAAAAACCATCTAAATTTTGCTATGTAAAATTAGAACGTTCAAAAAAAAAAAAAAACACCAATTTGGTGTTAAGTCATTTCTGAAATGGTGGCTCCGGCAGGAATCGAACCAGCGACACACGGAGCTTCAGTCCGTTGCTCTACCAACTGAGCTACAGAGCCATGGCGGTCCAGACGGGAATTGAACCCGCGATCTCTTCCGTGACAGGGAAGCGTATTAAACCACTTTACCACTGGACCGTGGTTGCGGAGATTGGAATCGAACCAATGACCTTTGGGTTATGAGCCCAACGAGCTGCCGCCTGCTCTACTCCGCTATATTATGGCGGGCAATGAGGGATTTGAACCCCCGCGGGCCGTGAAGCCCCTGGCAGTTTTCAAGACTGCTCCCTTCAGCCTCTTGGGTAATTGCCCATGGTGGACCCAACAGGACTCGAACCTGTAACCGACCGGTTATGAGCCGGTTGCTCTAACCATTGAGCTATGGGTCCTAAAATTTCACTATTGGGTTTTACATTTGGTAGCACCGAAGAGAGTCGAACTCTTGACCTTCCGGGTATGAACCGGACGCTCTAACCAACTGAGCTACAGTGCCATAATGGTGGAGAGGAAGGGACTCGAACCCTCTACCTCCTGCGTGCAAGGCAGGCGCTCTGGCCAGGTGAGCTACCCCCCCATAAATGGTGAAGAAGACAGGATTCGAACCTGCGACCGCTTGAGCCCAAGTCAAGTGCTCTACCAAGCTGAGCTACTTCTCCACACAGAAATTTTTGCTAAATGCTTTATTATTATATATTATTTTTTATGTTAGTTATTAATTTTTTTAAAAATCTTCGTTGTTTCAAATAAACTCATAATCCTTAATTTTAATAGTATCACCATCTTTAATATCTGAATTTTTAATTAAATCAAATACACCTAATGATTTTAATTTGTAATTAAATCTTCATAAATTATCAATAGAAATAACAGGAATTTTTTCATAAACCTTATAAATATCACTGCCAACAATTTCATAAGTATCATCAGACAGTTTGATAATTTCTATTTTCTTTTTATCTAGCGAAATAACAACAACTTCTTCAGATTCTTTTAATTCATTAACAATATTAATTTTTGCTTCTTGTAGAGTTTCTCATAACACCTTTTTTATTTCTTCTATATGCGAGTCAAACAATGATGAATTTTCTATTAATTTAATATTAGGGTACTTACTTTTAAATTTTTCTAAATGAGTTTGATATGATTCGAGATCAGATTTGTTAGCTACAACAATCTGTGGTAATTTTTCAAGTCTAAGATTATAAGATCTTAGTTCATTATTAATAATTTCATAATCCAAAATTGGGTTTTTATTTGAATCACCAAAATCAATAATGTGGCATATAACCCTACAACGCTCAATATGCTTTAAAAATTGAATCCCAAGGCCTTTGCCCTCCGAAGCTTTTTCTATCAATCCAGGCAAATCTGCCACTACAAAAGTATTTTCATAAAATTTAACTAAACCCAATTGTGGAACAAGTGTTGTAAAATCATAATCGGCTATTTTGGGTTTAGCATTAGAAATTTGAGATAAGATTGTGCTTTTCCCTGCGCTTGGTTTTCCAACAAAGCCCACATCAGCTAAAACCTTTAATGTTAGATGCAAATTAAATCTTTCACCTAATGTTCCGTTTTCACAAATTCTTGGAGCAGTATTTCTTGATGATTTAAATCTTAAATTGCCTTTACCGCCTTTACCGCCTTTAGCAATCAGATATTTTTCTTCTGTAACAATATCAGCAACTAACTTGCCATCATTATAAACCATAGTGCCCAATGGCACCTTAACAATTAAATCATCAGCGCCTCTGCCAAAAGCATTTTTAGGTTTCCCGTTTTCCCCATCATTAGCAACAATCTTTTTTTGGTAGTAAAATGGCAATAATGTATTTTGCCCAGGATCGCCCTGAAAATATATTGAACCTCCATTTCCTCCATCGCCGCCGTCCGGGCCGCCTTTATCAACATTAGCCTCACGACGAAAACTAATGATCCCATCACCGCCTTTTCCGGCAATAACCAAAATATCAACTTCATCTATAAATTTCATGTGTTTTATTTTATCAAAAATTTAGATAAATTTAGCCATTATGAGTAATTATTAAATACATTAAAAGCAACCTTCTTCAAAATTAACAAGGCTGCTTTTCTATTATTTAATTTACTTTTTTTGTGATTCAATGGTTTCATTTAATTGTTGCAATAATTTATCTGTTAGTGACAATTTTTTATAAAGATCTTCGATATTTTTCTTTCAATCTTCTTTTGCTTCTGAATCCGTTATTTTTTCTAGAAGCTCAGTTAGTTTTTTATGTAATTCTTCCTGCTTTTCAAGTTTCTTAGATCATTTTTCTTCTGCTTTAGCTCTTGCTTCTTCTGAAAATTTTTCAATTAACTTATCACCTTTTTCTTTGGAAAATTCCGTTATAAGTTCCTTTATTTTTCTAAGAAGTTCTTCATCAACATCATTATGCATACTTTTTTCTTCTTTAAGTTCCGAAAATCTACTATTAATTTTTTGATTTATTTCATTAGCTAAATTAATCAAGAAGGAAAGTTCTGTGTTATCTTGAATTACTTTTTCTCTAGTTAATTTATTTATTTCATCTCCATTAAGTTTAGATTGTAAATCATTAATCTTGTTATTAACATCATTTCATTTTTGTTCATAATAGGCAAGTAACTCTTCAAATTTTTTTATAATGCCATTTTTATCATTTGGTATAGTATCATCATCCTTTTTTGGTTTATCATCATGTTTATCCATAGGATCATTTGGGAGGGGTGTTTGTTCAGGTTTTTGTTCAGGTGTTTGTTCAGGTGTTTGGGGATTTTTTTCTTCTTTTTTATTGTCATGTTTTGGATTATCTTGTTGAGGATTTTTACTTGACTGATCTTCTTGCTTTCCTTCGCCGGGTTTTTGGGGATTCACTATTGGAGGAGTAGTATTATGTCCTTGATCTGGTGTCTCATGCTTATCAGGTTGTTTTTCTTTTGGCTTATTTTCAGGGTTGCCTTGATCGCCAGGTTTGTCGGGACTATGCGGATTGCTTGGTTCAGCTGGTTTTTCTGGTTTTTTAGGCCCTGGGTTAGATGGATTTGAACACGAAACCAACGCAGCTCCTGTAATAACTGGTAACGAAATAGATGTCAATGCTAATAGCAATTTATTTGATTTTTTCACTTGTTCTCCTTATTGTTAAATTCCTTATTTTGATAAAAAAGAATCTTTTTTGCTTTTATAGATATTCCATAATTTCAATTATATTATAAATGAAAAATGGTCTTATTTCTTAATAACTCTTGCAAATAAGATCTCGTTAGCCTCAGGGTACAAATTATCAAATTTGGCAAAATTAGTTATTTGTTCGTAATTAATCAAATCTATTTTAATAAAACTAAATATTTTTTTCATCTTTTGAGGCATGACAACAGATAACATTAAGGCTATGCTATAAATCCCGTTAAGCAAGGTATTTAAAACGCAATTAAGTCTATCTAAATCTTCCTTCAACAATCATGGTTTTGTTAAATCTATATATTCATTTAATTTCGAAGACAAATTAATAGCATTTTTAATTGCCTTATCAGCATGAAATTGATCAAATTCCTTTTTATATTCCTCATAATAAACGCTTAATGAGTCTAATATTTTTTGATCGATTTCAAGCAAATTATTCTTATCAAAGTATGTGCCATTTGCAAAGTTTTGATTAACCATTTTGATAGTACGATTAACAAGATTACCAAAATTATTTGCCAAATCTGCATTTAGGACGTTAATTAAAAGTTCTTCACTAAAAGAAAAGTCATTATCGATATTAACCTGCGAACAAAAGAAATATTTAATTTCCTCAGCTCCGTATTTGTTAATTAAGGGAATTGGTTCCACAATGTTTCCTTTTGATTTTGACATTTTACCCTCGGGAGTAATAATTCATGAATGAACAACTTCTTTTGTCGGTAGATTGATATCAAGTGATTTTAAAAATATTGGTCAGTAAATTGAGTGAAAACGCGAAATTTCCTTCGCTAAAACGTGAACACGTTCATTACCATTACGCCAAAATTTATGATAATTATCATCGTTATTTGTTTCATATCCCAAAGCAGTTAAATAGCTGAATAATGCATCTAATCAAACATAAATAACATGTTGCTTTTCATCATTATTTTTTTGTTTAGGTACATTGATTCCCCAATCAAAGGAAACCCGAGTAATTGATAGATCTTCAATTCCTTTGGAAAGAAAATTACTCTTTAGCTCCTTGGCAATATTTTTATTAGTTAAAAAGTTAGAATTTATATCAAAAAATTCATTTATTCAAGGTTCCAACTTTTTCATATCAAAGAAATAGCTTTCTTCTTTAATTTCTTGAAGCTCATGACCTGATGTCGGGTGGTAATATCTTCCGTCTTTATAGATAGCTTGTGTTTTAGTAAAAAATTCTTCATCGCTAACCGAATAAAGACCTACATACTTATCTTTAAAAATAAATCCCTTTTCGTACATTTTTTCGAAAATTTTAATAATTGCTTGTTCATGTTGTTTACTTGTAGTACGACTGTAGAAATCATAGTTAATTTTCAATAAATCTCATAAATCAATAAATTTCCGAGATTGAATATCAACATATTCTTGAGGAGACAAATTATATTCCTCAGCTTTTTTTTGAATTTTTTGACCATGTTCATCAATACCGGTCACAAATAAAGTTTCGTATCCTTGGGTTTTTTTATAATTTGCAAAAACTCATGCCAGTGTCGTTGTTAAGACATGACCAATATGTAAATTTCCGCTAGGATAATATATTGGAGTAGTTATATAAAATGTTTTTTTTGAATTATTCATGTTTTTCTCCTTTTTGTTTCATTGGGATATAAAGTTTTTGCGTTTCTAGGCGATATGAATGGTCGTTTTTATCATCATTATGAAGATAAATATTTGGTTCAAAATACGTGCCTCAACCCGAGTTAAATCGTGATTCAACTAAACAAAATTTAGGTTGAGAATTGATTCTAGTGAAAACTAGTTGCACTCTTTTTGGTTCAAAATTATATTTGCGCAATAATGATATTAAATCAATATATCTAGCAATTGGAAGCACAACACTAAAATAACCTTTTTGCTCAATTATTTTAGAAGATAAAGAAATAAGTGTTTCTAAATCTAAATTAATTTCATGTGTAGCCAGTTTTTGCGCATATGTACCAGTTTTTCTAACTTGATTATAGTTTTCATTGTAGTAGGGTGGGTTAGCAACAATTGAAGAGTATTTCTTAGCAAGATTATTCCCACATTTAAAAGCATAATCTTTTGCATATTCTTTAAAATCAGCTTCAAAAATTTTTATTTGGTCTTCCAAATTATTTAAACATACATTTTGCTTAGCCAACAAAACTGCTTTAGGTTGAATTTCAACTGCGTCAATTTTTATTTTCTTGGATCTAGCGGCCATAAAGATTGATAATGCTCCATTATTTGTACCAACCTCGAGCATATTCGATACATTGCGATTAATTGAAACGAAATTACCTAATAAAATTGTATCAACTGAATAATTAAACATCTCTTTATCTTGATAAACAAAGAGGTCATTACCATATCCTAAGTTATTTTTAAAAACACCGATTTTTTTCATAATAACTAATTATAAATTAATATTTTTTTTGATACTGCATTAAGTTAGATTAATCTTTTCGTTTTAATAAAATGTTTAAAACCTCATAATTTATAAAAGCCTTATACATAATGATAAATAACAACAAACTAGTTATCCCAAAAATGAATATTTTCCTTAAGCAAATTAAAAACCAGAATGAACCTGGTTTTTAATTTGAATTTCTATTTTTTTTCACCGGGGATGCCATATATATCAATAATCGGACCTTTACCCTTAATTCCGCCTGAGAAAAGATCATAAAGATTATCTCATTTTGATGGCCCGCCTAAATCTTGAACTTTCGGTTTAGAATCACTTTTTTGTTCTTGCTTAGATTGTGTTTTTGGCAAGGGTTGCATTGGTTTTGCTATACCAGGTTCATCATCTTCGTACCATGGTTCATTATGTTCTTTTTCATTTTTTTGTGAAAAAATATCTAAATCACCATAAGATGCATCATCTAATGGAAAATCAAATCCATGATTGCCATCATCCTTAGTTTTGTCGTATTCTTTATATAAATTCTTGTAATAAAAATTATCAATTACATTCTTAATTTCTTCATTAGTTGGATCACCAAAATCAATTTCAATTTTTGGTGCTTCATTTTTTATATTATTTATAAGATTATTGTTAGTATTGATTGAATCAACTGAGTCTAGTTTAATTGCATTTTTAATTAATAGATCCTTAATTGGTTTATTTTGTTTTATTAAATCTGTAAGGACTTTTTTTGAATGATGTTTCTTTAAATCTTCATAAACAATTTTAATATTATCGCCAAAC